>CAYSGX010000637.1:0-1505 GCA_964430605.1 uncultured Chitinophagaceae bacterium | reverse complement strand
CTTACGTTTAAAAATGCAGGCATAAAAACTAAAGCCGCCATCAGGCTGAATGGCAAAGAATATCAATTGGAAGGCAACTATGCGGTGCTTGATTTTACTTTAGGTTTTCCGCCAAGAAATACCAGATGGAACTGGGCAAGCGCCACAGGAAAAACTGCAACGGGAGAAAATGTAGGCATCAATCTGGTAGCGCATTTCAACAGCGATTTAGAAAATGTATTGTTTTTAAACGGACAATTGATTCCTTTAGGAAAAACGATTTTTAATTATACCTCGCCTGCCGATAAAAGCACTTGGCACATTGCTACCGAAGATGCAATTATTGATATGCGTTTTACGCCTTCAGGCGCAAGAAAAGACAATATCAATGTCGGTTTTCTGAAACATCAGTTTATTCAACCCTTCGGAAAATTTGAAGGGACAATATTGGTGAATGAAAAGAAAATTCCTTTCACTGCCTTTGGCGTTACTGAAGAACACCATTCTGTTTGGTAAAACAGTCAGTTTACTGAATTTAGGTTTTTTGATTAGAGAAAACTATGAAGAGATATTCTGAAAATTAAAACCCTCTTTGTCTTTTCGCTTCAAATATTACAATGGCAGCGGCAGTAGAAACATTGATAGAATCAATTTTCCCATTCATAGGAATTTTAATGGTAGCGTTGGCATGATCTACCCAAAATGATGAAACACCACCGGCTTCAGAACCCATTACAATGGCCGATGACTTAGTAAAGTTAGTTTGGTGATATGGTTGAGTAGCTTCTAAGTAAGTAGTGTAAACCGATATGCTTTTTTCTTTCAGAAAAGCTAAAGCATCTTCGTTGCTGCAAGCCACAATTTGATTGGTAAATAAACACCCCACACTTGAGCGAATGGTATTAGGATTGTATAAATCGGTTTGATTGTTGCAAAGCAACACCGCATCAATATTAGCCGCATCGGCAGTGCGCAAAATGGCACCAATATTACCAGGCTTTTCTATGTTCTCTAAAACAATAACCAAAGGGTTTTCGGGCAATTGCAAATCTTGTAATGTTTGGGTTTTGGTTTCCGCAACCGCTACCAGGCCTGTGGTGTTTTCACGATAAGCAATTTTTTCAAAAACTTCTTTGCTTATGTAAATTAATTCCGTCTTTATTGATTCAATGTCTAAAGGGTATTTTGCATTCCGGTCTATTTTCAATTCATCGCAAAAAAATAAAGTGGTTAAAGTATAACCGGCTTGTAGCGCCAAAAATATTTCCCGCTGCCCTTCAATAACAAAAAGATGTTGCACTTTTCTTTCTGAAGCTTTTTGCAACTGAATTACCTGCTTAATTCTTGGGTTTTGCAGACTGGTTATTTTCAACATAATATCAAAGTTCAGTAATAGAAAAGCAATTGACAAGATTAGGCTTCTTCGGAAAATTTGGAACCGTGTCATGCTGATACTTCGTTCCTCAGCATAAACTTCGGAAGCATCTCTAAATCAAAAGAGTCCTTACTTCATACGAAATGGTAGC
>CAYSGX010000636.1:0-1507 GCA_964430605.1 uncultured Chitinophagaceae bacterium | reverse complement strand
AAACATAGGCGGCTCTTACGATTTCTTAATCGGTCCCGATAAAGAACTGGGTAAGCATCTTCACAGAGCGACTATAGTAGCTAATTTCACCTCTAACGCATTTGGTAAAGACCATATTGGCGGTGGCGTAGAATACGGCTTCCAGGAGATGTTTCTGGTTCGTGCCGGCTACAGATACGAAAGCGGCATTACAAAAGTGGGAGAAAGAACCAATGCTCACACGGGTTTGGCCGCGGGAGCTACCGTAAATATTCCGTTAAGCAAGAAGAAAAAAGATGGCGCTATGCTGGGTCTTGACTATGCTTATCGCACATCAAACCCGTTTAGTGGCACCCATTGCATAGGTGCAAGAATAAATTTGTAGTTTTACGCCCTACTTAATTGAACACGAAACGTTTCTGAGCCAATTGGAAACGTTTCTTTTTTTATCTGAAATTATCAAAACAGAATTTTATGTCAGTGAATTACATGACTAAGGAAGGCTTAGAGAAGCTTAGAGCGCAATTAGCGGAAATGAAAGGCAAAGGCAGAGCCGAAATTGCCCGGCAAATTGCCGAGGCAAGAGAAAAAGGCGATTTATCGGAGAATGCTGAATATGATGCCGCTAAAGAAGCGCAGGGGTTACACGAATTAAAAATATCTCAGTTAGAGAATGCGCTTTCAACAGCACGTATTTTAGAGGAAGGCGATGTAGATACTTCTCAGGTATCGGTATTGACTACTGTAGAAATTAAAGAAGTAAAAAGCGGCAAAAAAATTAAATACACTTTGGTTTCAGAAAAAGAAGCTGATTTGAAAGCAGGAAAAATTTCTGTCGGCTCACCTATTGGGCAGGGCTTGTTAGGAAAAAAAGCAGGAGAAATTGCCGAAATTAAAACGCCCGGTGGCATTATGAATTTCGAAATTCTTTCTATTTCGCTGTAACTGAAAACTGATTACTGTTAACTTATAACTTAACATGGCAAGCGTATTTTCTAAAATAATTAACGGTGAAATTCCGGCATATAAAGTGGCAGAAGATGAATATTTTCTGGCGTTCTTAGATATTAGTCCCTTAGCTAAAGGGCACACACTGGTAATACCTAAAAAAGAAGTTGATTACTTATTTGATTTAGACGATACCTTGTATCCGGGTATTTTCGTTTTTGCCAAAAAAGTAGCTAAAGCTGTTAAAGCATCGGTGAAATGTGAAAGAATAGGCGTAGCAGTTATAGGCTTGGAAGTGCCACATGCGCATATACATTTAGTACCTATAAATCATGTGGGCGATATCAACTTCACAGCGCCAAGGGCACAACTTTCTAAAGACGATTTTCAGGAAGTAGCCGATAAGATTAAGAAGAACTTTAAAAAGTAATTCTTTTTAAGGCTTTTCAATTGGTATAACTTTGCGCAAAAAATAATTTCAACATGAATATACTCTTGTTAGGTTCAGGCGGAAGAGAACATGCCCTTGCGTGGAAAATTGCACAAAGCAAACATTGTAAACAGCTATTCATTGCTCCCG
>CAYSGX010000635.1:0-1534 GCA_964430605.1 uncultured Chitinophagaceae bacterium | reverse complement strand
TATGGAACTTTCTAAAAATCTGGGGAAGATTCCGGTAGAGGTAAACGATTACCCGGGTTTTATTGCCAACAGAATTTTAATGCCCATGATTAATGAAACCATCTATTCATTATATGAAGGTGTGGCGGGTGTGAATGAAATAGATACGGTAATGAAGTTGGGTATGGCGCATCCTATGGGGCCATTGCAACTGGCAGATTTTATTGGGTTAGATGTTTGCCTGGCGATATTAAAAGTATTGCAAGATGGTTTTGGTAATCCTAAATATGCCCCTTGCCCGCTATTGGTAAATATGGTTACTGCCGGGAAATTAGGTGCAAAATCGGGCGAGGGTTTTTATGTATATACTGCCGGAAGTAAGGAAACAGTAGTGGCTCCCAATTTTAAGTAAGCAAGGGAAACACAACCCTAAACCATAAGAAACACAAGTACTAATGTCGTGTCAAATACGAATTGGGATATTTGTGTTTCCCGCCAAGACACTATTAAAAATCAATTTAAATTTTCTTCGCGTCTTTGCGCCTTGGCGTGAAATAATCAAATTTTAGCCCTTATACAGTAACCAGTTTTTCTTTCGTTTTTGCACTATAAACTTTCAAAGCCGCTTCTAAGCAATCCATTGCCTTACCAAGCTCATCAGTGTTTAACACATAAGCAATGCGCACTTCATCTTTACCGATGCCTTTTGTAGCGTAAAATCCTGTTCCGGGGGCAAGCATTACGGTTTCATTATTCAGTTCAAAATCTTCCAGCAACCATTGGCAAAAAGCATCGCAATCATCAATAGGCAATCTCACTTGTGCATAGAAAGCCCCGCCCGGATTAGGACACAACACGCCTTCCATAGCATTCAACCTGCTTACCAAAAGATTTCTTCTTAAAGTATATTCCGCTTTCACTTTATCAAAATATTCCTGCGGAACATCAACTGCCGCTTCTGCAGCAACTTGCTCTATAGTAGGCGGACTTAATCGTGCCTGTGCAAATTTCAAAGCAGTATCTAATACTTGCTTATTACGGGTAACTAATGCCCCAATTCTGGCGCCACAAGCGCTATATCTTTTCGATACAGAATCTACTACTACAGCATTTTCTTCAATGCCTTCTAAAGTTAAAATGGAAGTTGCGACAGCCCCGTCATAGCAAAACTCCCGATATACTTCATCGGCAAACAAGAATAAGTCATACTTCTTCACCAAATCTCTTAACTGTAACAATTCTTCTTTTGAATATAAGTAGCCCGTAGGATTACCTGGATTACAAATCAGAATAGCTTTTGTTTTAGGTGTTATAAGCTTTTCAAATTCGCTGATTGCGGGTAACGCAAAATTGTTTTCAATATACGCTGTAACGGGTTTAATTACAATATCACCAGCGGTAGAAAATCCATTATAATTAGCATATAACGGTTCAGGAATAATAATTTCATCGCCTGCATCTAAGCACGAAAACAAGCCGAACAGCAAGGCTTCCGATCCGCCTGTGGTAACAATCAGGTTGGTATGGTCTATATTGATGCCGTTGCTTTGATAGT
>CAYSGX010000634.1:0-1535 GCA_964430605.1 uncultured Chitinophagaceae bacterium | reverse complement strand
GTCCAGTTGATGGTGGCAGTGGTAGTACCCTGCCCACCGGTAATTGTTCCTCCTCCCGAAACTGACCATGTATAAGTGGTTGCACCTGAAACTGGCGCAATGGTGTATGTTCTTGTGCCTGTGCAACTGGCATTGGCACAATTCCATGCGTTGTGGGTGATAGTGCCGGGCACGGCAGGCGGAGTGCAGGGGTTTATAACCTGAATTTCTCTAAAGTTTGGGTTACTGCCGGCTATTGAAAGAAATCGAATTCTTGTTGCTGTAACAGCAGTAAAGTTATACTCATGATACCCTCCGGTTACGGCAGTACATGCAGTATTTACACTATATGTTCCAATATTAACATATGTAGAACCATTCCAATACTGGACAGTAAGACTTGTAAATGGTCTATCTCCCTTATAGAATCTAACTTGGCTAAATGTTTGAGCTGTACCCCATGTGTATTCAATCGAACCGTTACCGCTAACCCAGCCCCAAACAGTTCCTGGGCAAGCAGCAATAGCATTATTATTATATTCTGCCGGTCCATACACACCAGCACCACCACCACTATGGGATGCAGTGGCTGTTAAAGCTACATTGACTTGCCCATTTGCATTTTGCGGTGCAAGCAAAATAAAACTCACAAAAAATGCAACTACAAAAGCAGTTGCACGATACCAAACAGCCAGCTTGTTTATACAGTTTGATAATTGGGTAAACATATCCATACTCAAAAGTTTTATTGTGGCAGAAAACGCTGTTTCTTTTGTTGAAACTGGCGTGTTATTATTTATCTCGGGGTCTTTAATATTTCTGTTTTCCATTAAGTGAATCGCGACATTTTCAATATTCCTCATGGCTAATTATTTGATTAAACAAATTTCAAAGTAAACACAAATTAACAAAATGTCAAGTTAAAACTACAATTTATTTTCACAATGTTGGTAAAAGCAATGATGTTTGCCCTCAAAATTTCATAGCAAAACACCAGTAAAACAAAGGGATTATGACACTGAACGTTAATAACAATCAGTTTACAAAATCCTTAACTTTTAAACTGCTACTCACTTCTCATTTTACTATAAATTGACTGTGGTTTCATCAAAATAAATACCGGGGTCAAAGAAATTAGAGGTGATTTTACCTACACTTTTTAGTGTTGACCTTTATACTGAAAGCCGGTATGAATGTTTCAAGCCTAATGAAAAAGGCCGCTAAAACACTTAAATTACATGTATGCTTTTTTATATTTTCGGTTGCCACCCTCTCATAAATTCTGACTTATTTTCCGGCAAACTATTTTCCAGCATATTGCATCACCGTTATTCTTCCCATTACACTGTTGAATAATTGAAGAAATGCTTCCTATTATTCGCATTTTTGTGCCCTATAGATACCCTTGCCCAAGCTTTTCAAAAACAAGTTACCCATTGCCCTGTACTTCCCCCGCTCAATTTCCGGGTAATCAAAGTTTCCTTTTAACATCAGGTCTTTAATTCCATCATTATCAAAATCACCGCATATAATATTATTTACAGGAGCCCATTGTG
>CAYSGX010000633.1:0-1541 GCA_964430605.1 uncultured Chitinophagaceae bacterium | reverse complement strand
CAATTTATGGCCCAACAAAAATTGATACTACACAGCCTTACGCTTATTATATTCCATTTGATGTGTCTATTGTTTCTTATATCTGGATTACAGATTGTGGTGAGATGATTTTTGGTAATGGCACTAACACAGTTAGCATACAGTGGGAAGATGTTGCTACATGTGAATTATCGCTTATAGTAAATGATGGGTTATGTGAAGACACTTTGAGTATTATTGTTTCGCAGGAATCAATATCATCTTTGGTTGATATTAATTTGGGTTATGAGTTGAAATTGTATCCAAATCCGACAAATGGTTTAGCTACACTTGAATGGGTAATGGATAAAACGGTTCTTCCTGAAATTAGTATTAAAGATGCGTTAGGCAGGGAAATTAATTTACCACTAATTTTTTATGGCAATAATACTTGTACTATTGATACAAAAATCATTGATTCAGGTATTTACTTTATAGAATTTAAAACCGATAACTCATTCAAGATTAAAAAGCTGATTAAATCGAATTAGTCGTTAAAGTTACTTAGTCATCAGGCGACTTTTTGTCGCCTGATGACTTTTATATCCAACTAATTCCTCTTTTCAAAAAGATAATACTGCTGAAAAGATTGTTTCAAAACATAGTTTGGTAATTCAGTTTCTTTTTTTGCTGAAATATAGTATTGGCAAGTATCAGTTTTTGCAAAAGAAATATCATTATACCGCATCATATAGCATCTGAACGACCAGTCGTGCCACATGATTTGGGCAGGTACACATACGGTAGTATTTTCAGGCAGTATTTTTTGCAGGGCATATACATCTTCCAGTTGTAGTTTATGCCTTTTGATTGTTCCTGCTTGTATGTATGTTGCAACCATACCGCTTAACAGAATTATTGCCGTCAATATTACAGCAATGCGCCACATTTTTTTTTCAGGCTGAAATTTTTCTGCAAGAAAACCAACGCCTTCTGCAACAGCGGCAGCCCATGCCATAGCGAAGAACGGCAATGCAGGAACAAAATAAAAATTGCGTTGCACCAGCGTAAGCATTAAAGGCAATGAAGCCGACAATCCGACAAGAAAAAAGAATGAAAATTGCTTATTGAAAAAAGTGTTTATGATTTTCGTAAAACGAAACAACAGCACAAGCAGCGCACATAAAATTACAGGCGGCAGTTGCTCGCTGATTAAACCTTTCAGAATATGAAGATGACTGTTGCTTACAGGATTGTTTGAAATACGATGCATCATTCTGTCGTAAAACCAAATATGCAGCGATTGTTTTGCATCAGGAATGGCAAGTATGGCAAATGCAACAATGCCAAGAATTACGCATACAAGCAAAGTGGCAATTATGCTTTTCTGAAAAGATATTTTTCTGAATGAAATAAAATGAATGCCGAAAAACGCCAAAGGAAACAGCGCAGGAACGCCTTTGGAAAGAAATGCCGAAACGATACAGGCAATGCCTGCATAAAATGAAATGCTTTTGTAAATGCTGATGTTTTTAATGCTTTTCAGAAAAAAATAAATGGAAGCTGTTGTGAAAAAGCCTAAA
>CAYSGX010000632.1:0-1546 GCA_964430605.1 uncultured Chitinophagaceae bacterium | reverse complement strand
TGCCGAAGATGATTTTCAGACCATGCAGGAAAACCTGCTTCCGGCAAAAAATATGCTTGCCCGCTGGAAAGGAAAAGAAGGTGCGGCCTTAGATTTTATTGTTCAGTTTATGGGCTCGCGAAAAAAAGCACAGGAAAAATATGATAAGGAAATAAGCCCCGAGTTTAAAGCCTATTTAGAAGGCTATTGTAAAGGTGTTAACGATTATGCCGCTGCACACCCCGGTGAGGTGAAGGTGAAAAAAGCTTTTCCTGTTACGCCTGTTGATGCCATTGCCACTTATCATTATGTAGGCGCGTTGATTACTGCTTTGCAAGACCAGTTAAAAGATGCCTTTGATGGCAAATATGATACGCTGGCAGTAAAGTTTGCCTCTAATGCCTATGCCGTAAACGGAAGAAAATCTGATAATGGCAATACCATGATTGTAATTAATCCACACGTAAAATTTGAGGGGTTGTTTTCGTGGTATGAAGCCCATTTGGTAAGCGAAGAAGGCATGGATATTATCGGGGCGTTATTTCACGGAGGCACCAGTGTTTTCTTAGGTACCAATAAACATTTGGGTTGGGCGCACACCTGGAATAAATACGATTTGGTAGATTGCTATAAGCTGAAAATGAATGCTGAAAACAAGCTGCAATATGAATTTGATGGCGAATGGAAAAATCTGGAAGCGCATAAAGCTAAACTTACCGTGAAGCTGAAAAAATGGTTACCCGCCATTTCTGTAAAAAAGAAATATTATAATTCGGTTTTAGGCCCAACCTTACAATCAAAAAACGGAGATTTCTACAGCTTGCGCTGGGGAGCCATGAACGAAGTGAGAACAGGCGAGCAATGGTGGAAAATGAATAAAGCAACCAATTTCGATGAGTTCTACGAAATAATAAAGATGAATGCCCTGCCGCGCTTCAATATTGTGTATGCCGATAAAGACCAGAACCTGTTTTATATAGATAATGGCATAGTGCCCAAGCGCAAAGAAGATTGTAACTGGGGAGGTGTGCTGGAAGGCAATACTTCAAAAACACTGTGGACAGAAGTTTATAAAACCGAAGAATTACCGCAAGTAATAAATCCTGATTGCGGTTATGTATTCAATACCAATAATACGCCATACAATGCCACTTGCGAAGACAACAGTATGCCCAAGAACCAAATTTGGGATGGCTTTATGGATTTCAGAATAGGGAATAACAACAGAAGCTTACGTTTTATGGAACTGATTGAAGAAACCGAAAGGGTAAATTTTGATGATTTAAAGCGCATAAAATTTGACAATCAATATCCTGAAAGCGGAAAATTTATGGAATCAATCTCCTATATAAACACTGTCGATGCCAATAAATATCCTGAAGTAAAAGATATATTAACGGCAATGCAGGCATGGAATAAAAAAGCATCTCCGGAATCGGTAGCCGCCACTTATTTTATGCTCACCTTCGATTATATTTTCAAGAAGTATAAATATAGTGATGAGCAATTTTTAGAAGGAATAAGTTTGAATGAATCTGACCTGATTGAAGCATTACACAACGCTAAA
>CAYSGX010000631.1:0-1546 GCA_964430605.1 uncultured Chitinophagaceae bacterium | reverse complement strand
CGATTTTTGTTCGATGGGTGTCTTTTGACACGTATGTGATTAGATGGGTAAAAGAGCTCTCATAAACCGAAAAAACCAACTCTAATGAATAATACCTTTGAAAACAAATACGCATGAATAACTGCTCTAATATGCAACGTAATATATAATTGCGTACAAAAGCAATTTTATCTATTATTGTCTAATAATATTGGACAAACAATGGACAATCAAGTAAATGCGGATGAATTCGTAGAGCGATTTATGACCGGTGATCTGGGGCATCTTACGTACCAGCGACTTCCTGTGAAGATTTTTAAGATTAGTGAAATAGCACCTTATATTAAATTGCCTACTCCTCCGATATTTCTTGGTTATAATTTAATTGTGCATCTCACAGATGGATTTTTTAATCATCAGATCGGTACCAATGAATTTATCGTCAGTGCGCCTGCTGTTTTGATCAGCAATTACGGGAATATTTCAAGTGTCAAATCGGTAAGCAAATCGGCCGAAGGTTATTGTGTATTGATCAATGATCGAGCGATGACTTCCATCTTTAGGGAGCAAGAAATCTTGAATATATTTACCATCTCTCCACTGCTTAATTTATCTGGGGAAGACAATAGAGACCTCGAACATTTATTCAATCAATTGTTTAAAGAACTCCGAAATGCGGACCCTTATATAGAATTATCAGAGAGTTTGTTGAAAACGCTTTTGTTAAAAATTATAAAGCTGTCTGAATCCCATAGGGTATTAAATCGTAAACAGGAAATTGCGCTGTTTTTCAAAAAATTGGTCCACCAGCATTTTAAAGAGGAGAAGAGCATTGCCTTTTATGCCGATAAGCTTGCCGTTTCCACGAATTATCTGAATCGATGCGTGTTTGAAGTATTCAAAAAATCTTCCAAAGATTTAATTCTCGAAGTGCTAATCATGCACAGCCAGCTGCTGTTGATCGAATCCACGAAAATGGTGACTGATATCTGTTATGAACTTAATTTTTCTGACCCTTCTTATTTCTCTCGGATATTTAAGAAGAAGACCGGCATGTCTCCCGCAGCCTATAGAAAAGCCTTGCTCTAATTAATGTTTACATTGGCACGATTTGTCCTATAAATTGTGCTTGAATGAATAATCTTCTTCCTTATTATAGCTTAAATTTGTATTGTTCTGATGAGTATGCTTCGCAACTATAATACAAATAGCTTGTTAGGTAAGGTTTTTGTTGATTTATTACTTCATATTGTGCAGTAAAAACTGAAAAACAAAGATGCAGCAGTATTCTCAGTAGGATTTCATTTTATAAAAAAAGTACAATACAATATGCTTAATTCTTTAGAAGAAATACCTCCCGTTCAAAATTTCAACGATTATATTACTTCGTTCAGCCAACGCCTACATAGTTTATTTAATGTTGAATACGACTTTAATAAGTTAAGTTTACAAAGAGGATTGCCCGAGTCGTTTCTAAAAGAAATAATGGCAAGCACACCGTTATCCGTTGCGATACCCGAAGCGTACGGTGGCCGAGGAGTAAAAGTAGAAGAGTGCCTGAAGGTGC
>CAYSGX010000630.1:0-1550 GCA_964430605.1 uncultured Chitinophagaceae bacterium | reverse complement strand
AGTTATTGGTACCGGTGGTTTAGGTGCGCCTTTGTTGTTGTATTTAACGGCTGCGGGCGTTGGCACTATTGGTATTGTAGATATGGATGTGGTGGATGACAGCAACCTGCAGCGTCAGGTATTATTCACTGTTAAAGATGTAGGCAGGCCAAAAGTTGAAGTAGCGGCCGAGCGTTTAACGCAGTTAAATCCTCACGTAAAATTTGTTACTTATAACACACAATTTCATTCATCAAACGCTTTCGATATTCTGAAAGATTATGATGTAGTTGCTGATGGCACCGATAATTTTCCCACCAGATATTTGGTAAATGATGCCAGCGTGTTGTTAGGTAAAACCAATGTGTATGGTTCTATTTTTCGTTTCGATGGGCAGGTAACTGTGTTCAATTATCAATATGAAAATGGCGAAACAGGACCCAACTACCGCGACCTGTATCCCGAACCGCCACCTCCGGGATTAGTGCCAAGTTGTGCCGAAGGCGGTGTGTTGGGCGTGTTGCCCGGTATTATCGGCAGTATGCAGGCAAGCGAAGTCATTAAAGTAATTACAGGTGTTGGCGAGCCTTTGGTGGGCAGACTGTTCACTTATGATGCGCTCAATTTTGAAACCAGAGTGCTGAAATTTAAAAAAGACAAACACAATCCTATTTCGGGCGAGAACCCAACCATAAAAGCATTGATTGATTATGAGCAGTTCTGCGGAATTGTGAAGCAGCCTGTAAATTCAGAAACTCAAAAATTAAATAACGTGAAAGAAATTACCGTACAGGAGTTAAAGCAACTCTTCGATTCAAAAACCGATTTTCAACTGATAGATGTTCGTGAAGATTACGAATTTGAAATTGCCAATCTGAATGGCGAATTAATTCCGCTCGGAACTGTTTTGCAGAATGTAGAAAAAATTGACAAAGGCAGGCAGGTGGTAATTCATTGCAGAAGCGGCAAGCGCAGCGCAGATGCCATTCGTGTTTTGGAAGAACGTTTCGGTTTCGATAATCTCTATAATCTGAAAGGCGGCATACTGGCTTACGCAGATGAAATAGATAACAGTCTGGCGAAGTATTAATTGTTACAGCAAATTTAAGTTTACACAAAAACGCAAAGTTCTTAAATCAAAATCTTTGCGCTTTAGCGTCTTTGCGTGAAAAATCATGTCCCAACACATATTTCAATATAATCAGCCTTTTGCGCTTGAATCGGGAAATACTTTGCCTGCACTTGAAATTGCCTATCATACTTACGGCAATTTTGAGAAAGGAAAAAGCAAAGTAGTTTGGGTATGCCATGCGCTTACTGCCAACAGCAATGCGGCTGACTGGTGGAAAGGCTTAATAGGCGAAAATGATTTTTTCAATCCGAAAGAATATTTTATTGTCTGTGCCAATGTATTGGGTTCGTGCTATGGTACAACAGGCGCGTTAAGCCTGAATATTGAAACAGGAAAACCTTACTACAATACTTTTCCTTTCATTACCGTGCGCGATATGGTGCAGGCGCATATATTGCTTAGGAAACATTTGGGCATAGAAAAAATTTATATGGCAATA
>CAYSGX010000629.1:0-1557 GCA_964430605.1 uncultured Chitinophagaceae bacterium | reverse complement strand
TGTTTTTGGCAGTAATCTGCAAATCCAAACCTGTCTGTGCCTTAATATTTTCCTGTAAGAACAGGGCTTCAAACGAATGTATGTCATTGGTCTGAATAACTGTTTTTGCAGAAAGTAGTACATTTTTGTTTCCCAAACTGACTTTTTGAGGCATCGGAATAATTTGAGGCTGTTGTTGAGAAAAGCTCAATGTACTGATTAGCAAAGAAATGATTACAAGATATTTTGTCATAATATTACAAATTTATTTTGGCTAAAAGTAATAAAAAAACCTCACAAAATAATTTGTGAGGTTTCCCAACTTAAAAATTTATAAAAATATGAAAAAGTATTCTATTTTTGGGAACGGAGTTTTTGAATTTCAAGTTCAACCTGCATATCATCGCCTTCAAAAACGTGTTCTTCCGTTTCGTTTTTAGTATCGGTTTCCCGAACAACAGTTACCTTAGCATTTACTTTACCGTCTGTGTTTTTGTTTTTCACGATAGTATAAGTAACCGCAGCTGTTTTCTCTACATATTCCAGCTTGTTTAAACCGTTTGCTGTTTCTGTAACTTCAATAGCTGTTGCGGTAATTTCTTCCGAATTGCTTGCGTGTCCGCCCAAGATAGGAGCAATCACAAGACCAACCAAACAAGTAAGTTTAATAAGGATATTCATTGAAGGACCTGACGTATCTTTAAAAGGGTCGCCCACTGTATCGCCTGTTACCGCTGCTTTGTGTGCATCAGAACCTTTAAATGTCATTTGCCCGTCAATCATTACACCTGCTTCAAACGATTTTTTAGCATTATCCCAAGCACCGCCTGCATTGTTTTGGAAAATAGCCCAAAGCACGCCCGATACAGCAACACCTGCCATATAAGCACCTAATGCCTCTGCTCCCATAACAAATCCAATAATGATAGGCGTAATAATGGTAATAGCACCCGGAAGCATCATCTCACGAAGCGCCGCTTTTGTAGAAATATCTACGCATTTTCCGTATTCAGGTGTTCCTGTTCCTTCCATAATACCCGGAATTTCACGGAACTGACGACGAACTTCATTTACCATATCCATAGCCGCTTTGCCAACAGACTGCATAGCCAAAGCTGAGAAAATAACAGGTATCATACCTCCAATAAACAAAGCTGCCAATACGTCTGCTTTGAAAATGTTAATCCCTTCAATTCCTGTAAATGTTACATAAGCCGCAAACAAAGCCAAAGCTGTAAGCGCAGCAGAAGCAATAGCAAAACCTTTACCAACTGCCGCCGTAGTATTCCCCACAGAGTCCAAAATATCGGTACGCTGACGTACTTCTTTTGGCAATTCGCTCATTTCGGCAACACCGCCTGCATTATCAGCAATAGGACCAAAAGCGTCAATAGCCAGCTGCATAGCCGTAGTAGCCATCATTGCAGAAGCTGCAATAGCTACACCGTAGAAACCTGCCAATTCGTATGAACCCCAGATAGCTGCTGCAAATAATATTACAGATGAGAAAGTTGATTTCATACCTGTTGCCAAACCTGCAATAATATTAGTTGCTGCACCTGTTGATGAATTTTGAAC
>CAYSGX010000628.1:0-1558 GCA_964430605.1 uncultured Chitinophagaceae bacterium | reverse complement strand
GGGACTATGTTTCGCTTAAAACAGGCATCAGGCAATCATAGTCCCGCCAAGAGGCAGGAAACATAATAGCAGCAAATCGTACATTATACCAATTCTATGTTTCTATTGCGGTTAATTTTTTTAGACAATGTAGTATTTGTGTCCATGCGATAGGATGAATATCGGGAATAATAGTTTTCGGTCGATTATTGCCGTTAGGTTTCAGCCAACGGCTCAAAAAATACTTCGCAGATAATGGGAAAATAATGCAGATTGCTATCATTAGTTGCTGTTCGAAACCTTGAATTTGCTCTTTTGCAACGGGTTAAAACCCGCTGCTTTTTTTGACAAAAGGACTTTTTATTTTCAAAAGCGGACTAAAGTCCGCAAAGAAAAGACTCGAATTTTCATGTTTCGAACACTTGTGGTTTAAAACCCATCGCTACGGATGTCGATTACTCAATCAATACTTTTCCTTTGAATTGATTATTATCGGCAGTGATGCTGTAAAAGAAAATACCACTGCTTATGCCTTTTCTGTTTAATATTATTTTATCGGTTTGAACAAAGTTTTCGGTCAATATTATTTTCCCGGTTATATCATACACTTCTAAGCGGATGTTTTGATAATGATTTTCAAAAGCAATAGCGCTTTGCTGCGCCACGGGATGAGGATATATTTTCAGTTGGTCTTTTTTGTAATCGAAATCATCGGTACTTAAATAAATATTCACTTTGGCAGCCGCAGTATTGGTAATAATAGGCGGATTAAAATCGAAGTAAATAGCCGCGGTATTATTAATGGGCGTTCTGTCTGCCAGATTATTTTTAATGGCTACCATAAACTTTACATAACCATTGCTGCCCGGCTCATTCACACCGCTATCGGGCAATAAAATATTATTAAACGTCCATGCAATTTCGCCATTATCGTTTAGCTGAAGCTTGTAAGTATGGCTGCTGCTTACAGGCTTGAAAGAAGCAATATCAAACACATTAACATCTAATGTATCTCGAATAATTACCGTAAAGGCAGTATCGGTGCCTGTATTCTGAAAACGGATGGTGTAGGTAATAAAATCGCCCAAAGCAACTCCGTTTTTAAATATTTCTTCAAACGGACTATAGTTTTTATCGTTAGGATCGTAAGCGCCTGTTATTACCTGCTCTACAGTGGCATAATTATTTTCCGGATTTTGTTCCGTATTATTATTTTCTACCGCAACATTTGAAATAAGCGTGTTACCCAACAAGTTTACATCAGCCGGAATCTGAAATTCTATTCTGATTTGTTGTTGCGCACCCGGAGAATTGGTGTAATTAAACGCAAGTTCATTGCCTGTATGATTGCTGAATGGAATATTAGATGATAAGTAAGTAAGTACATTATCATAGGTAAGTTTTACAGTACCTGTTTCAGGCTGAGTGCCGTTGTTTTGCAAGTCAATCCACATAGTAGTAGTGAAACCGGGGCGCGCGGCAGATTGTGTAATGCTTACGCTTACCTCATGAATAACAGTATCGGCTACCAAGCCAAAATCTGCGCCTGTAATAATTTGCCCCTGTTGTATATTATTGA
>CAYSGX010000627.1:1228-1566 GCA_964430605.1 uncultured Chitinophagaceae bacterium | reverse complement strand
CCTTTAGAAACAGTGCTGCTGGGGTCTATTGCCAGCACCGCTACCCGCTTGCCCAGGTTAGCGACATACCTTCCGAACACATCAATAAAAGTGCTTTTGCCCACACCCGGAACACCCGTAATGCCTATTCTTACAGCGTTGCCCGTGTGGGGCAGCAACTGCTCTATAATTTCCTGTGCCTGCCGTGTATGCTCGGGCAACGAACTTTCTACCAAGGTAATAGCCCTGCTAAGCGTTACCCTGTCGCCATTTAAAATTTGTTGAGCATATCGCGAAACCGTAGCCGACACCTTTTATTTTTTAAAAATAGTTTTTATATTAGGAAAATAAAAAGCCCC
>CAYSGX010000627.1:0-1218 GCA_964430605.1 uncultured Chitinophagaceae bacterium | reverse complement strand
AGGCGAGGCACTAAATGTTTTCACAACGGAATAATCCTTATTGTGATTTGCTTTCGGTTGTAAAGGTAATGAAAAAAATGAAAAGGATAATATTCAAAAAAAACAAAGGGGAAATAAAAAGCAAATCACAATCCATCAATTGAAATACTTGTTTTTATATAAAAACAATACTACTAATGATGATTTGTTTTTCCCCTTTGCTACGTAACAATGTGCAAAATGTAATTAATGAAAAAACACTTTATTATTTGTAACTCTAATGTGGTCAGAATGATTTTATTTATTCTTACGTATGGCAAAAATAAGTATAATTTTCATATAAACAAGTATTTTATTGATGGGGATTTTTGTTTTTCTAAAAAAGCACTATCTTTGACTTAAATAACTTAGGAAAACTATGGCAAAAAGAAACATACTCGGCTTAGACCTCGGCACAACCTCAATCGGTTTCGCCCACATTATTGAAGGCGAAACGTCCGAACAATTTTCTATAGAAAGAATTGGCGTTCGAGTAAATCCGTTGACAACGGACGAACAAACTAATTTTGAAAAAGGCAAACCTGTTTCCGTAAATGCGGACAGAACCTTAAAACGTGGTATGAGGCGAAACCTTGACCGCTATCAGCTTCGTAGAGATAACCTGATTGAAGTATTGAAGCAGTCGGGAATAATTACCGATGAAACAAAACTTGCGGAAGATGGCAAAAACACTACGTTTTCAACTTGGTCACTAAGAGCTAAATCAGTTGTTGAAAAAATAGGAAAAGAAGAACTGGCTCGTGTGTTTTTGGCAATCAATAAAAAACGTGGTTACAAAAGCAGTCGCAAAGCCAAGAATGAAGATGAAGGACAGGTGATTGACGGAATGGCTGTTGCCAAACGTTTGTATGAAGAAAATCTTACGACTGGGCAGTTGGTGTATCAGTTATTGAAAGAAGGTAAAAAGCATGTTCCTGATTTTTATCGTTCCGATTTGCAAGCTGAATTTGATAAGGTGTGGAATTGCCAAAAGCAGTTTTACCCTGAAATTTTTACCGATGAATTTTACAAAGAGTTGCAAGGGAAAGGGCAACGTGCAACTTCTGCATCTTTTTGGGGCAAATACAAATTCAACACGGCTGAAATAAAAGATTTGGACGATAGTTTGAAGAATGAAAACACTATCAAATTAAATCTCAGAGATAAGAAAAAATATCAGGCATATAACTGGCGAAGCCG
>CAYSGX010000626.1:0-1576 GCA_964430605.1 uncultured Chitinophagaceae bacterium | reverse complement strand
GGAGATTGCCAAACAGCTACAACCTTTACGTCCTCAACTATTCCGTGCCGGAATATGGAAGCCCAGAACCCGCCCCGGAGCTTTTGAAGGCATTGGTAAAATCGGTTTGGCGTGGATGCAAAAAGTAAAAGAACAATATGGTTATAAAACTACTGTAGAGGTTGCCACCGGGCAACATGTGGAAGAATGTTTGAAACACGATATTGATGTTTTGTGGATTGGCGCCCGTTCTACCGTGAATCCATTTACGGTTCAGGAAATTGCCGATGCTTTGAAAGGCGTTGATATTCCGGTAATGATAAAAAACCCGGTAAATCCCGATTTGAATTTGTGGGTGGGCGCTATTGAGCGCATTTACAATTCAGGTGTTAAAAAAATTATTGCTATTCATCGAGGCTTTTCTTCTTTCGATAAAAGCAAGTACCGCAACGAGCCCATGTGGGAAATTCCTATTGAGCTGAAAAGAATTTTTCCTGATTTATTTATTATTTGCGACCCCAGCCACATTACCGGAAAAAGAGAAAATATTCCTGCCGTAGCACAAAAAGCGATGGACTTGAATTTTGACGGCTTAATGCTCGAAAGCCATTATGACCCCGATAATGCATGGAGCGACCAAGCCCAACAAATAACGCCACTGCAATTAAGCGAAATACTTTCCCGGCTTATTATCAGAAACACCTTTTCTGACAATGCCGACTTTAATAATTCACTGGAAGAATTAAGAGGCATTATAGACAGGGTAGATCGCGATTTGGTAAATATTCTTCGCGAGCGCATGAATATTTCAGAACAAATAGGCTTGCTGAAAAAAGAAAATAACATTACCATTTTACAACCTGAACGCTGGGCCGAAATTTTTAATTCAAGACAAGAGCTTGCACAACAGCTAGAATTAAACCCCGAAATTATTTATCAGATTTTTCAATTGATTCATACTGAATCTATAAGAAGCCAAACGGAAGTGATGAACAGGGCAATCAGGAAAGCCTGAAAAAACTTTTTGCGCTAAATAAAATCCACATCTTGTAAGAAAGGATATTTCATAAGATATTCCAACCCTTTTTCTACCGACATATCTTCAAACATAGCCCGATACAACATGGCGATAATAGGTATTCTCACTTTGTAATGGTCGGCAAGCATTTTTACAATCTTTACGGTTTGAATACCTTCGGCAACTTCTACACTGGTAGCAATAATTTCAGAAAGTTTTTCGCCTTTGGCCAGCCTGTTGCCCACTGTAAAGTTTCTACTGTGTGTACTCGATGCCGTAGCAATAATATCACCTATACCTGCCAGGCCTAGAAACGACTGAGGCTCTGCCCCCATCGCCCGGCCCACTCTTATTAACTCGCCCAACCCTTTAGCGATTAACAAGGCTCGTGCATTTTCTCCCAGGTTTAACCCGGTGAGCGCGCCCGATGCAATGGCAATAATGTTTTTTAATGTACCGGCAAATTCTACCCCATGTAAATCGTGGCTGCCAAAAACCTGAAAACGCTGGCTGCGCAAAGCTTGCTCGCCTACCTTAATTACTTCATCGAAATGGCTGGCTATAACCGTACCTGCCGGA
>CAYSGX010000625.1:0-1579 GCA_964430605.1 uncultured Chitinophagaceae bacterium | reverse complement strand
AAATCTTCAGGTTGCGGATGCTTAAACTTAAACTCGTTGAAGTAATTATGCATGGCAATATCGAAAATTGAATCGCCCAAATAGCCATGCAAATATTGCATTGCCCAGCCGCCTTTGCCATATACAATCACGCCAAAGTTATTATTGGTATAAACTTCAGAATGCTTGCCTAAAGGCTGTGCCGCCCGATAGCCCGCAACAGCTTCATAAGCCAGTTTTAAAAATTCATCGGCCTTAAAAGTTTCTACATTTAAAAAACGGTTAATGCCTTTGTCTTTTCCAATCAGCATGTCATCAGGGTAATATTCCTGAATGTATCGCTGCTCATAAAACGAGTTGATGCCTTCATCCATCCACGGGTGTACGCGCTCGTTGCTGCCTAAAATTCCCTGAAACCAGTTGTGCCCCACTTCATGCACAATCACTGTTTCCAACGCACGGGCGCTACCTGCTTTTCCAATTATTGTAATAGTAGGATATTCCATGCCACCACCCGCACTCAATGCACCTTGCACAGCCGTACATATATCGTAAGGATACTCGCCCACCCACTTTGAATATGCCAGCACGCCTTGATTAATATACTTCATGGCATCTTTCCATAACTTGGCCTCTACGTGCGTAAACATGGCATAGGTAGTTACCTTGCGTTGGCTTTCAGGCAATTCAATTTCGCTTTTTAATATGCGGTAACGCTTGTCGGCAAACCATGCAAAATCATGTACGTTGTCAATTTTATAATGTAAAGTTTTCGTTTCGTTTGCAGAAACAGGATTTAACTTTTGGCGCAACTGCATTTCGTTTAGCGTGGCAGTTTTCCCGGCAATGCTGTCTATCCATTGTTGTTCGTCTTCATTTTGCAAATAGCCTGTTGCGCCCACCACATAATTTTTCGGCAAAGTAATTTTCACGTCAAACAATCCGTATTCAGAATAAAATTCCCCCTGGTCTAAATAAGGCATGGCATTCCAGCCGTTTTTATCATATACGGCAGGCTTGGGAAACCATTGGCTAACCTGATACGATTGCCCTTCGTGCCCTAAGCGGGAAAATGTTTTTGGAATTTTTACAAAAAAAGGCGTGGTGATTACAATTTTTTCTTTCGGCTTTAAGGATTGCGTTAAGTTAATTTTTGCAATATCAATATGCACAGAATCTAAAGTCCATTGCACATTTGCACCATCTACCCGAAAATCTAATTTATCTATATAGCCTTTGTCTTCTTTTTTGCTGAACCAAAAACCGGTGCTTTTATTTTCAATCTGCTGCTTCGCAAAAGCGGTTTGATTGTTTTTATAAGCATTGGACCATAGATGAAACATTAGGTAATTCAATTCATCGGGCGAGTTGTTGATGTATTCTATTTCAATAAAACCATCTAATGTATGCGCAGTATCGTTCAGTTGCACATTGATTTTATAATTTACTTCCTGCTGAAAATATTGCGCGAAAAGCGTTGAAGCGCAAAAACAAAAAGCTGTTGCTGTTGAAAGAAATTTTTTCATGTTGGTACATTTAAAATTGTCGCTTTTTGTTCTGAAAATATTATTGTCATGGTGAGTTTATCGAACCATAAGCA
>CAYSGX010000624.1:0-1582 GCA_964430605.1 uncultured Chitinophagaceae bacterium | reverse complement strand
ATCCTGATTTGTTTGAGAACAAAACCTCAATGAGAAAAATGCTTGACAAGTATCTAGCTGATATGACATGGATTCAGTTAGGATTTTATTTTATACTCGGGTTGCCTTCCGATACTTTAGCATTACCTGTACACCAAATATTTTTACCCGATTATTTGAGAATTTCCTTTTTAAACGGCACAAACAATAGAGAACCTCTGTTATCAAAAAGTAATACATTGCTGCCTAGCTCAGATATAAAAACCACAAACCTATCTTTATTTCATCCCAATATTATTTTACCACTATTTTTTGTACTGTCGTTCTTTATAGGTTTACATTACGATAAGAAGGGAATAAAAATCAGCCTTACTGTGTTCTTTGCAATGACCGGACTGCTAGGCTTATTGCTGACTGCAATGTGGGTTGCAACCGACCATCAGGTAACACATAAAAACTTGAATCTGCTTTGGGCTTTCCCTATTAATATTTTTATATTACCGTTATTATGGATTAAGAACAATAACCTTTTATGGTTAATCTTTATTCGGGTATATGGTTTATGGCTACTAATATTATGCCCTGTTTTATTCTGTCTACCACAATCTATTCATGTGGCTATTTATGTTTCATTATTTATTTCTGGAAATGCTTTACTGTTTTATGCGGTAAAATTTAAACAGTTTACTTGATTAATGTAATACTTCCCTTCTGTTTTATCAGCCTGTTGTTTTCAAAAACATAAATCAGATGATATACATATACTCCTGTCTGCGCTTCTCTGTTTTTGTACATTCCGTTCCATGATATACTTATGTCATTTGTTTCAAATACCTTCTCGCCCCAACGATTGTATATCTGTATGTAAAAATCTTTTAACGGACAATAAGTATAAGCCTGAAATACGTCATTTACTCCATCTGAATTTGGTGAAAAGGCATTGGGCACATATAAGCAATCATCACATTCCAGAAATGAAATTATTACTTCATCTGCTGCGCTTCCACAATTGTTAGACACTGTACATTTATAAATTCCTGTTTCATTTACCTGAATGAAATGAGTAGTTTCTTCGGTATTCCATAAATAGCTATAAAGACTCTCATGTTTAACCGTTAGTGTTGTTGTGGTGCCCCTGCAAAATGTTTGGTCTTCACCAAGCGATATTTGAGGTAATGCGTTTACAATTGCTGTATAAACTGCTTTATTGCTTTCACAATTATTTTCGGTTTGTGAAACATAATATCGCCATATTTCTGCATTTACCGTTTCAATAATAGGTGTGGCATTTACGGGTAAGGTATCGTCAATATTGTTGTACCATTTCAAATTGTTTCCAATAGCACTGGCTACAACAGCCTCATCACCTTCACATAAGGCAGTATCTATAGGTAAGGGCGGTAGTGGCACTTCAAATAATGTTACCGTAAAAGTATCGGAATATGAAACACATTGATTAGTGGCTGTAAACGAATAAGTGTCTGCTTGTGCAACGGAAATAAGACGTGAAGTATCACCAGTGTTCCAACTATAGCTGTCGAAACCCAAGGGTGCAGCAACTGCCATAGGTGTATCGGTTTCACAGCTTGTAATATCGGGTAAT
>CAYSGX010000623.1:1286-1584 GCA_964430605.1 uncultured Chitinophagaceae bacterium | reverse complement strand
AAATTCTTCTCGATGTGTCCTTGCATATGACCAACCGTGCCAAATTTCTACTCGTCTGCCTTGTTCTGCTTCATCTACGTTAAATACTGTATAGTTACCGCTTTTATATTCTAATGTATGTTGTCTAAATCTTTTTTTAGTAGATTTTGTTATTCCCGCACAATAAACCAAGTAACCGTCTTTATATTGAAATGTCCAAAGATAAATACCTTCTGTGTCAGGAATTGTGTCAAGGTTGTTCTGATTTTCGTAACCTGTCCACGAAAAAGGTCCTTGCCATTCTATTTTTCTCACTTCA
>CAYSGX010000623.1:0-1276 GCA_964430605.1 uncultured Chitinophagaceae bacterium | reverse complement strand
CGGTTCGGGTATTGTCGAAGGCGGGGATCTTTAGCACTAAAGCTTAATCGAAGAACGAAAGTTGAACCTTGTACAAATGTCCAATAGATGCCCGTCACCCCCGCTTTTGGCAATACATTGTTATAGGGCGTTTTATTTCCCTGTGTACACATGCAAAGCATCGTAGCTTCCATCTTTTGATGGTCCGTAAAATGCGTTGGTATGTCCGTTTACAGCTTCGATATTTATATCAACAGTATTATCTACACTTACTGAACCGCTAACATCTGCGTCAATATTGCCGCCTTTTACATAAACAGTTTGTGTCCCGTTTTCAGTGCCTACTAATTTTGGTATAATGCCAGCATTTTGTAAGACTAATACCCAAATGCCTGCTCCAATTGCAATTAAGATTGCTTTAAGTGAAATGTTTTTTGATTGTGTTTCCATTGTATCTGATTTATAAAGTTTTAAAAGTTAAATGGGTTAGGGAATAGGGTTTTTAATCTTTTCTCAATTTCTGTTGTTAGGTCTTTATATCCTTGCTCGTTCGGGTAATAAAGTAAAGCTCTGTGGTGTCCTAAGTCAGAGGGAACATCAGCCATTGTTTGGGTTATAGGAACTACTGTCTTACCAAGAGTATGTGCAATACCTACTTCATAAAATACATTTGGGTTTTTCCCTGTAAAGTCCGCAACGACAACTCGACAAGTAAAAATCAAATCAAAAATGTCCTGAATGAAAGTTGGGTTTTCCCAAATATCGTCTGCTTTTGAGCAATCCAAACCTAAGTTGTTACAAGCTACCTTAACAGCGTCAAATGAATTTTGCAATTTGAAAGGCAACATTACAGTTACTAACTTTTCATTCTGTTGCTTATTTGGAATTGCAAATACTTGCGGTGAAAAAGTGATTATTCTTTTGGGTGTCTCAGTATGAGCAGTTGAAATTAAGTCTGATACTAATGGTGTTGAAAACTTATCTGCTAAATGTGATTTTATCTCATTGAAGTTTTTTGGGTCTTTTTTGATTATTTCAGTCAGAACTTCGAGGATGTTGCCTTCATAATCATCATCTCCAAAGCTTAAACTTCTCAAAAGTCTTGAATGTCCTTCAATTACTTCATAGGCTCCTAAAGTATAGCCCAAGTCCAGCCAGTCAGATTTTGAAAAGTTCTTGGCAATTTGGTTTTTAATATCAATAAGTTCTTTCTGTTGCTCTCTTGTCATTGTGGTATCGTTTTTTAAAATGCCCTATAACGCCCGCTGGCTTGCCGAAGGGTTTGCCTTTTGGCAAA
>CAYSGX010000622.1:0-1588 GCA_964430605.1 uncultured Chitinophagaceae bacterium | reverse complement strand
GCTTATAAGGGCTTTAGCCCGGTTTTAAAAGAAAAAGTCCTTTGGTCATAATTAGAATGGATTTCAACCTATTGTATAATAAGATAATTTAAAGATTTCGAATACCCTTATTTCAAAACCTCGGAGTTTAAAGCCATGAACACAACTAATTTTTAAGTATAGACTTCCTCGGAAAATGTGCGTTTGTCATTCCGACCGAAGGGAGGAATCTCTTGATAATTTAGAGATGCTTCCGAAGTTTATGTTGAGAGACGAAGTATCAGCATGACAAAAACAGACTAATATCAAAGTCTAAACGGTATTAGCGCTGCAAAAAATCATAACCCGTCATAACCATCTGCGCAATCAGCGTTCCACCACCTGCCCCTCCGTGTCTCTGTGGCAAAAAACAGTTTCACGCAAAATGTGCCAATTTAACTGCCGGTGCAAGCGTAGCAGCTCCTGATGCGAACATAGCAGTTCCTGACGCAAACGCACGGGTCTGTCCAATAAACGGTGTGTTTAGTTTATAATCGCCAATACTTATCTGCTTTCCGGCAAAAGCATATTCATCGGGGCGGTTAGAACCCACTAAGATGGTTTTTTCCTTGGCGTAGTTTTCTATGAGGTGGTAATACCAGTTTTTACCATTATCATCTAAATTGGTTAGCGGCTCGTCTAAAATCAGCAGGGGCACATTAGATAGTATGGCTAAACCCAGTTTTACCCTTTGTTTCATGCCCGATGAAAAATACCTTATTTGTTTATGAGCGGCATGAGAAAGCGCTAAAATTTCGATTGTTTTCCCGGTATTGAGTTGCCCGGCCAAAGGCTTAAACTTTACATGAAAATCAATCATTTCTTTCAGGGTAAATTCTTCGATAAGCTGAAGGTAGGGCGCGCAGATGGCAAGATGCCTGTAAATGTTTTCAGCAGTATATAAATCTTCCGAAGAAAGCGGTTTTCTGTTTTCCGTATCGTAAATAATGTTTCCTTCCGAAGGAATTAAATTACCGGCAATAACCTGTAGCAGGGTGCTTTTGCCCGAACCGTTGGGCCCCAGGATGGCATATTTATTTCCGCTTTGAAATTCCAGTGAAACGTTTCGGAATATCCAATCGCGGTTATAGCGTTTGCCTATTTGGTTAAGCGTTATTTTCATTGCGCTGGCTAAACCCTTTCATAATACCTCTTACCGAGCCTCTTACAAACGATACTATTTCGTCACGTTCGGGAGTGGCTTCGAGCGATGCTTCTATAATATCTATCGCTTTAGAAATGTTAGTATTTTTAACATACAGCAGGCGGTAAATATCGAGTATGTGATTTATTTTTTCCTGCGAAAAACCTTTTCTTCTCAGCCCAACTGAATTAACGCCTACATAACTCAATGGCTCGCGGGCGGCTTTTATATAAGGAGGCACATCTTTGCGCACCAGCGAGCCACCGGCAATAAATGTGTGGGCGCCAATTTTTATGAATTGTTGCACAGCCACCATGCCGCCCAACACAGCGTGGTCGCCCACTTCTATATGCCCGGCAAGCCCGGTATTATTAGCCAGTATGCAGTTGTTGCCCACCACGCAATCGTGTGCAATATGCACGCTTG
>CAYSGX010000621.1:0-1594 GCA_964430605.1 uncultured Chitinophagaceae bacterium | reverse complement strand
TTACTTCATATAAAGAGGCCTCTTTTGCAAAATCTTCGCTAATGGGGCAGCGGGCAATAAAGCGCGGCATTTCTTCTTCAGTTAAATCTATCAAGCCACTTTTCATTAAGTACCGGGTAACACCCACTAAGTAATCGTCTAATTGTTTCTGACTTACAAACATGGCATACTTTTGCTTCTCCGCTTCTTTTTTGCTGAACAACTGGTAGATAGCGGTAATAGGGTGAAAAAACATTTCTAAAGGAGAGTTGAGCAATGGCTTGTATTGGTATGTGCCTACTTCGCTCTGCGATTTTTTAAGGTCTTCGATAGTAGGTGTGGGCCTGATAATAACCGCTTCTTGTTGAATAATTTCTAACAAACTTAATTTTACGGCTACAAAATATTCAGCTTTAAGTACCGAATCTTTCATAGATATTGAAGCGGTTTTATATCCTCTGCAAGAAATCTTTATTAAATCGTTCTTGTGTGCTTTTATTTCAAAAGTGCCATCTAAATTGCCATACACGCCAGTACCTTTGGTCATATTTACAATAAGCATATCGCTGAAGCCCGTAGTTATATCTTGCAACACTTTTCCTTTAATATTTACCAAGCTGTCTTGCGCTTTTATTTCCTCGGAAAAAAATAATAAAAGCAGTATTAAGCAAATTACGGCTTGTATGGTTTCAGAAAAAAAACGTTTAGGATATGTGCAGAAAAAATACACTAATTCTTTTTAAATGTATAAGTAAATCCTACCCGAAAAACAGGGTTGGGATAAATCCAATCGTAGCTGCGCACTACATTAAACAGCATCACAAAATAAAACCCCGGCCCCGACTCGAAGTTTTGATGGAACCCGCCTCCCACTAAAACTCCGCTTATATTCAAATCTCTATAAAATGTCTGATTACCGTTTAATCCACCTCTGTAGGGATAGTTTTTGATGTAAGTATATTCATATTCAACTTGTGCCATTAAGCCTTTCCAGATATAACCTCTTACAAAGGGCCCTCCTCCAATAATATTATAAGAAAAGTCATTTACTTTATCATGATAATAATTATAAAAAAATCTTGTGCCCACCACTATCCTATCAGGATAAATATGATAACCCACCTCAGGAGAAATACTAAATGAAGTAAAAAGATTACCGAATCCTAAACCCAAGCCACCTCCCACTACAAAATTTTCTTTGTTAAAAAATTTATCGCTGTTATTGCCTTTGGGTTTATACTGGCTTTTCGTTTCGGGTGTTTCGGGTGTGCTGTTTATTTGCGCAGAAAGATGATTGGCAAAAAGAAAAAATATTGAAATGAATAACCACTTTCTCATGATTTGCTAAAACGTTTATTTATCGAAGATATTACCATTTGGCAATTTATGAATGTTAAAAATCGCTGAATTGCTATAATCTTGGGCAAGGTATAATCATATTTCTGGCAGTACCCGGTTTTCTGCCTATATAAACAACCGACAATTCTATGCCACCATTGGTTCTGCTGGCTGCGGTTAATGACGATGCGTTGATGTCGTAATTCACCATTACACGCAGTGTTTTGTATTGATAACCTAATACCGGAATAAAAGCATCTACCGCCCTGCCTGAAAT
>CAYSGX010000620.1:545-1596 GCA_964430605.1 uncultured Chitinophagaceae bacterium | reverse complement strand
CTGGCAAGTATGATTATAAAGGAGTTTTAGGAAGACCAAGAACTTGGAGAAATTCTTTATTAGCAACTGACATCAAGTTAAATAATATTGATAGTGTTGAGACACTCCTTAGTTCTATAGCGTTAGACAGTGACGAAGAAATCAAAAAGTTAGACCTTTTAATATCATTATTTATTGGAAGTATTAACGACATTGATAGAGTTAAAGCTGAAATACCCAAAACAACTCTTGATAAAGTAAAACAAAAAATTCAGTTATTTGACGGAGACCAAACACGTTTTGTTTATCAACGAACCGATAAGAAAAGAATTAGAATTCAAGGACTTTCAGGAACGGGAAAAACAGAATTGCTATTGCATAAACTTAAAGACTTATACATTTCTGACCCATCATCATCAATATATTTTACTTGCCACAACAAAATATTAGCAGATAATTTAAAAAGAAGAATTCCTTCCTTTTTCAACTTTATGAAAGTTGAACAGCAAATTGAATGGGAAAAACGACTTTGGTGCACAAATGCTTGGGGTTCAGCCGCACTTCCTAACTCTGGTGCATATAGATATATCTGTGATTATTATCACATTCCATTTTTCAGATATTCTTATCAAATGTCATTTAGTAAAGCGTGCAGGCTTGCGATTGATGAGATAAAAGAAAAATTTAAAAAAGGTGGTTTCACATACGCTTTCACTTATATGTTCATAGACGAAAGCCAAGATTTTGACGAAACCTTTTTTGAATTATGTGAATTGGTTACTGAAAAAAACATTTATATAGCAGGAGACATATTCCAAAATATTTTTGACGAGAACATTTCTAATTCTATTCAACCCGACTATTTATTAGGTAAATGTTATAGAACTGACCCTAAAACGCTAATGTTTGCTCACGGACTTGGAATGGGATTATTTGAGAAAACAAAACTTCGTTGGCTTGAAGAAAAAGAATGGAAAGATTGTGGTTACAATGTTTTAGTTACAAACAATAAATTTCATTTAAGCAGAGAGCCACTCAGACGATTTGAAGATTTAGACGACAGTTTTGAAAG
>CAYSGX010000620.1:0-535 GCA_964430605.1 uncultured Chitinophagaceae bacterium | reverse complement strand
AAAAAGAAATTAAAAAAGAAAACAAGACCATTGTCCCTGATGACATTGGTATTATTCTGTTGGACACAAGTAATGACATCTACAAATTAGCCGATGTATTAGAAGTAAAAATTCAACAACAAATCGGGTGGGCTGTCAATAAAGCTTACGAAACCAAAGAAAAAGTAAACAACGCTGTATTAATCAGTAACAGAAACAATGTTAAAGGACTTGAATTCCCGTTTGTTATCTGTATTACAAAATCAATTAAAGACAGCTCAAGCTACAGAAACTCACTTTATACAATGCTTACACGTTCATTCATTAAATCATTCTTACTAATTCCAGCAACAAAAAGTTCGGGCTTAACAGACGGAATGAAATCGGGTTTGAAAGAAATAGTAATAAATAGACAAATGGTCATAGATGAACCGTCAGAAGCTGAAAAGAAAAAAATCAGAACACGTTTTGAAACACGACTTAAAAAAGAATCTCATTATGACATTATGATGAGTATTTTCAAAAAACTAAAAGTTGACAAAAAACACTATGACAA
>CAYSGX010000619.1:0-1614 GCA_964430605.1 uncultured Chitinophagaceae bacterium | reverse complement strand
ATCTGTATGAGAGGTAGTTGCCGTTAAAGCAGTGGGCTGATTCAGCGTAAACTGGCCGTCTGTGCTACATACCCCATCAGTAACATATACGGTATATGTTCCTGCAGGAACACCCGGCCATGTTTGCCTCGTGTCTGCTCCCCCATTCCAACTGTATGTAAAATTCCCAAAGCCACCCGTAGGCGTAACACCAATGCTGCCGTTAAGCCCTCCGTTACAAGGAGGTTGATTAAGTATTGGAGTAAGAGTAATAGGATTTCTAACCTCAATATTCCTAGTTGAAGTTGAAGAACATCCATTAACATCTTCTACAGTTAAAGTAGCCGTATAAGTTCCTGCTGCCTGATAACGATGCCTTACGTTGGCATTTGAAAACGTAGGATTATTATTTACAACAATAGGAGTTCCGTCCCCAAAATTCCATGTAAGCCTTTGATATTGATTCAGGTTTGCATTTATACAGGGATTGACAAACTCAAAGTCTGCCGTATCGCCCAAACATATTCTTCCATCATTATTTACAAAGAAATCAATGAATAAATCATACTGAAAATTACTGTAATAACAATCTTCCTGTGATTTATTGTAAAAACCAAACCTGCCCGGCTTGTAGCAATCGGGATGATCAAAAACCAAATTGCCATCTACATAAATGGTGGCTCTGGTGTAAGTCAACCTTATTTCAAAGGCATGATTAAAATTTCTTACCCAACCCGGGCCACCAAAATTATTTTGAACAACTGTAAATTCCGGTGTATTTTGGTGGTTGTTGAATGGGGCATAGTTAGTAACTGTTCCAAATACTCTGTTTAATGCCATACCTCTTGGTGCTGCCCCTTGATTATCCTGTTTCCAGTCAAAAAGCCAACAATCAAAATCATTAGTGTTCCCCATCGGATTAAGGAAACTAAAAACAAATCCCATCCAGTCATCATCACTATCTGTACTTCTGAAATTTCCAGTAATACGTACATTCATTAAATCAAAAGGTGAAATGAAATAAGTATTATCACCATTAACTGTTTGGCGAACTTGAGCGCCACCACCTTGTACTACCCAATTTCCATTAGCAGGGTTACCCGCTACAGACCAAGTATTGAAATCTACATTAGTTATACATTGGGCGTTAATTATTATTGGAGTACAAAGCAAAAAAGAAAGTAATAGTTTTTTCATTAGGTTGTTAATTTTTAGTTGGTTACTAAAGTTAATAAAATTTTTAAATAATCTCACAATAATGCCATAATATAGTTTTCAACCATAAAAAAGAATAAACTTTCATCATCGTTTATCTTTGCAAAAAACATAATCACATGACCAACGGATTTTTCAATGTACCCAAAGCAGTTAATGAACCTGTAAAACAATATGCACCAAACGCGCCTGAGCGTGCTGAGCTGCAAAACAAGCTGAAAGCATTAAGAAACGAAGTGAGGGATATACCGATGTATATCGGGGGCAAAGAAGTTCGCAGCGAAAATAAAATTTCCATTCACCCGCCACACGACCACCAACATTTGTTGGGCTATTATTACAGGGGCAATGCCGCTCATGTCAACGATGCCATTAATGCCGCATTAGCCGCAAAGCCGCAATGGGAAAACTTAGCATGGG
>CAYSGX010000618.1:0-1620 GCA_964430605.1 uncultured Chitinophagaceae bacterium | reverse complement strand
AACGCCCGTAACCCGCCCTTTGAGCCTGCTGCATTTGGGTTATAATACCGAAAGTCTGGTGGGTAATGACAATGGCTGGCGGGCGTGGATGGATGTAGGCATGTATGTTTCAGAAAACAGCGACCATGTGTATTTGGGCTTAAAAGATGAGGGCGCTGACCGTAAAGACGCGGTGCTGAACTGGGGCGATAATCAGGTAAACACGGGAATTATCGATACAAACGGCCCCGATAATTTCAGGATGATTTTTACTTCTACTACTAATCCGTTTGGTGGCGGCACAGCGCCCGCCACCGGTGCAAACGGCTTGGAAGGTTTAAGAATGACACCCACTGCAAACACCGGCATTTTCACGGGCATTGGCGGAGACCCCGCTTCAAATCAGTATTTCGGCAGCAGCGCCAGCCCCACCGCAACCTTAGAGGTAAATGCGTGGGGAAGCACAAACGGCAACAGCGGCTTGCGCTTTACCGACCTGAACAGCGCGGCAACGCCTGTTTCAAACCCGGGCGATGGCGTGCTTTCAGTAAATGCGAATGGTGATGTGATTTACGTAGAGGCAAACAATAACAACGCCCCCGCCATAGGCAACTTTTGCGACAGCGTTCAAAACCCGCTTACCAACAATTTTGAAATTCCCTTAAACGATTTCAATTACTACTTCACAGGGCAGGGAACCAACCCCGATGCCAATAATATAGGTAGCAGCGTAGCCATCGGCTTAAATTGTGGCGACCCGATACCACTTGCAAAATTGCATGTATTACAATCAGTTGTTAATCCTGATAGTAATAATATCAGCATCGCAGGGGCCTTTGATAATAACGCATCAGGCAATATAACCGTAGCAGTGTATGGAGCATCTCAAGGAGAGGCTGAGATAAATGTTGGAGGATTATTTCATGCAATAAGCACCCACACAAGTGCAACGCAATCAACTATTGGCGTACTGGGGTTAGGAGCTAATGGCATGGACAGAAATTACGGAGTGCAGGGAGAAGCAGAGAATGGAGATTGGAATTATGGTGTGTTTGGCAGAGCAATTGACGGCTCAAATAACTTTGGAGTATATGGCGAGATAGATACCAATAGCATCGGAAGTAATGACTGGGCAGGTTATTTTAACGGTCCGGTTTTTGCCTCACACGGTTATACTACTTCAGATGTAAAATTGAAAAGTAATATCAAAGACTTTAGTAGCAGTAATGCGCTTGCGTTAATCAGTAAACTCAATCCAAAGAATTATGAATACAAAACAATCGATTATCCATCAATGAGATTTCCCAAAGGCAATCAATATGGCTTAATTGCACAGGAAGTAGAAACCGTGCTGCCCGAATTGGTAAAAGATGCTGTTCATCCGCCATCCAGAGACAGAAAAGGCAATTTGCTCCATCCTGAAGTGCCATACAAAGCAGTTAATTATACAGGATTTATCCCTGTTTTAATAGGCGCGGTAAAAGAGCAACAGCACGTAATCGATTCATTAAACAGTGTAATCAACAACAGGTTAACTGCCATAGAATCTACATTACAACAATGCTGTGGTGCTTCGCAATATAAAATGGCTAACCCTGATGATGAAAACGGCACAGAGGGCAACACCAATTATCAAAATGT
>CAYSGX010000617.1:0-1620 GCA_964430605.1 uncultured Chitinophagaceae bacterium | reverse complement strand
ATATCCTGAAAAACATTTTTGTAAAACCCGTAACTACACCTTACAGAATGCAGGTAAAAAATATTGAGAAAGATATTGAAAAATCGCTCGCGTTAAAATGGAATATTAAGAGCACATTACTTACTGATACACAAGAAAAGTTTATAGAACGAATAGTAGATTTTCTTAAAAATAATGCTGAAGTAGCCATAACTATTACGCCACAGAACTATGAATTGAAAGAAAAAGAACATCTCCTGTTATTTGAAGCAAAGAAAAAATATTACTTAGCTGCCAATAAAATATCTGAGCAATTATTCAGTGAAGGCGATTCAGTTACAATAGAAAAAATGTCGGTTAAAGATTCATTGTTTGTTGCTTATTTGAATAAGCAGGTAAATGACTCAATGATTTTTACCGTGCAGGAAAAATGTGCCGTTATAATTGGCACAGCAACTATCAATGCAAAATTTGAAACATTAAGCGCTGATAGAGAAAAAGCCTTTATGAAATTATTTGACGCTGCAGGTACTCAGCAGCAAATAAAATTTGCTAAAGCAGAAAGAGTAATCCCTTTCAATGGTTTTTCTTTTTACAAAATAGATTATGAAGGCGAATACCCTGAATCGTTAATTAAATCTTATACGAAAATGAATGAGCTAAATGAAGACCCGCCAAGAAAAGAGTATGATAAAATAAGAAAGAAAACAGAAGGGGTATTATAAAAATCAACTTATTAATTACTAAGATTTTTCAGTATGAAAAAAATTAAACTGGATATAAAAGCGCTACCCAACTTGCGCAAAGCAACAGTGGGTTCAATAGAAAAGCTAAGCGAAAAAACTATTGCTACTACTGAAATCGCAAATAACTTTTTAACCGATATTGCAGATGCGGCATTATTCATTTTACAGGTATTTAAAGAAACCTTCTCCCGCAAGTTTGAATTCAGAGAATTTCTGTATCAGTGTTTTCAAATTGGGTATAAGTCATTGCCATTAATTTCTGTAACGGGAGCCATCATGGGCATTGTGCTTACCATTCAATCGCGCCCTGTATTGGTAGATTTTGGTGCAGTAACCATGTTGCCCGGTATGGTGGCTGTTTCGCTTATCAGGGAAATGGGACCGGTGATTACTGCATTAATTTGTGCCGGGAAAATTGGCTCGGGCATGGGTGCCGAATTAGGCTCTATGAGGGTTACTGAACAGATAGATGCCATGGAAGTATCCTCTGCCAACCCCATGCGATACTTGGTAGTTACCAGGGTTTTAGCAGCAACCTTAATGATTCCTTTACTTACTTTATATGCCGATGCCTGGGGGATTTTAGGCAGTTGGGCGGCTGCTAATATTAAAGGCGATGTGTCTTATGTTTTATTTTTCTCACAAGCATTTAAACATGTGGAATTTATTGACTTGCTGCCTGCGGTTGTAAAAACTTTTTTCTTCGGGGCAGTAATTGGTTTAGTGGGTTGCTATAAAGGCTACAATGCCGGGCGCGGCACCGAAAGTGTAGGTATTGCTGCTAATTCGGCAGTAGTGTTGGCTTCGCTGCTTGTTATAATAATAGATATGATTGCTGTACAAATAACCGATATGATGTAATATGACAACTACCGATAACACTGATATAATAATG
>CAYSGX010000616.1:0-1623 GCA_964430605.1 uncultured Chitinophagaceae bacterium | reverse complement strand
TAGGTTCCTGCCGCTAAGCCTGTTCGGGTCGCAGTAGTTATTCCACTACCCCAGTTATAAGTATAAGGCGATGTGCCCCCACTGCCGCTTGCTGTAACAGAACCATTACTTCCGCCTCTGCAACTTACATGCTGATTTACGGTTACACTGCCCGACAATGCTGCTGCCGGTTGCGTTACCACAGCGCTTGCAGTAGCTGTTGAACCGGTTGCGTCAGTAACAGTTACATTATAGGTTGCTGCCGATAAATTCGTTCTTGTAGCCGTTGTAATGCCTCCACCCCAATTATAAGTATAGGGTGAAGCGCCATTTGAAGCAACTGCTGTAACAGAACCATTACTTCCGCCTCTGCAACTTACATGTTGATTTATAGTTACTGAGGCAGACAATCTGGTTCTTTCTGCGCTAATGCTGTAAAATGTTGAAGGATTATTCTGATTATTATATTCAGTAGCAATCCACGAAGCATTTTTAGCGGTGTTTAATACTCTCACCTCATCTATGCGCCCTCCAAATATGTATCCTGACTGAGTGGCGTTTCTGCCTATTTGCAAATTTTGCGTTGGTGTACCAATAGGCGCATTAAAATTACAGGTGTTGCCGGCCTGTACACCATTAATGTATGTCCTGATTGTATTGTCTGAATTACTCCACGTAAAAGCTATATGATGCCAGGCATTATGCGATGGCGCAGTGTTATCACACATGGTTTTCTGCCCGTTTTTCTGCATTTCAATTCTGATATCGTTACCTAACCAGAACAGCGAGTAGCCATAATCTTCCCAGCCACCGCCCATATTAACAATATGCCCTTCATTTCCGCTTCTATATACCCAGGCAGAAACAGTAGCTCCATTGGTTAATTTTAAGCTATTGCTTTGCCCACAATCTACGTATTGATTGCTGCCATTGAAACTTCTTGCATTGCTAATTTTACCTGTAACAGAAGCAGTGCTGTAATTTGTGCCATTATTACTGTTTGAAGTTGCATCTGAATAATTACCTTGCAGATGCCATACTCCTTTATAATCATTGCTCCATGTATTGGTTGAAGACGGATTTGCACCAACTCCTGATTTTCCGTAGTATATTCTGATTACAGTATTACTATTGTGCGACAAGGTTGGCACTTTTACCCACGCCACCAAATTTCCGTTAGTTGCAGTATAGCTTTCAATTTGAAAACTTAAATCGGTTGCGCCTGTGCTATTGGTAAATAAAATATCCCAGCCATTACTGTTTTGTAATCTTCCTCCATTACCCGTAGTTCTCAAAGAATTATCGGTAACCGAAATCAACACAGGAAAATTGGTATGACTACTGTTACCCGAAACCTTGGTGTGGTCTATGGTAATGTCTTTATAATAAGAAAAGCCGGAAGATGATTGTGCTTTTACATTCACAAACGCGGCAATTACAGCTACAATAATTAATACCATTTTTCTCATAACATATCTATTTTTTCCCGGTTACTTTTGTTCAACTTCTCTACGGTTTTTCACAGATTGGGTTTCATCATTTGTATAAAACAAAGTGCCTATTCGGTGAAAGCGCAAATATTACCGATGAAAAGAAAAAAGGGTTGATTTCGCTAATGGAAACCAACCCTTTCTGGAATATTTT
>CAYSGX010000615.1:0-1625 GCA_964430605.1 uncultured Chitinophagaceae bacterium | reverse complement strand
CACAACACCCTGAAAGCCTTTCCCTTTGGAAACACCTTGTACATCTACAAATTCTCCTTCGTTGAATAAATCAACTGTAAGTACATCTCCCAAGTTGTACTTTTCTTCAAAATGCTTGAATTCAACGACTTTTTTCTTAGCCCCTGTTCCAGCTTTTTTGAAGTGTCCTACTTCTGCCTTAACAGCGTGCTTTTCTTTGTCATCGAAACCAAGCTGAAGAGCCTCATACCCGTCAACCTCATTGGTTCTGACTTGGGTAACTACGCAAGGACCAGCTTCAATAACAGTACACGGAATATTTTTTCCGTTTTCGTCAAAGATGCTTGTCATTCCGATTTTTCTTCCGATTAACCCAGACATATTAAACAATTTAAATTAGTTACTTTTTATAAAACACTCTTATACAAGCGCATTACCTCTTTGTTTTTGAGGGTGCAAATATATAACTTTTTTTTAACTCACAAAAAAATATTTTACTTAGGCGTATTTTTTTATTTACACCTAAATATCTATTTGTGTATTATGATAAAAAAACCGCTGAACATAAGGGTTCAAACGGTTTTTATAATTCTGTTAAAGCACTCAGACTTTGATTTCTACTTCAACACCGCTTGGCAATTCAAGCTTCATAAGTGCGTCAATAGTCTTAGATGAAGAACTGTAAATGTCTAACAAACGCTTGTAAGATGACAATTCAAACTGCTCTCGTGCTTTTTTATTAACGTGCGGCGAACGCAACACGGTAAAAATCTTTTTGTTTGTAGGCAACGGAATTGGACCAGTTACCACAGCACCCGTACTTTTTACGGTTTTTACGATTTTGTCGGCAGATTTATCAACCAAATTATAATCGTAAGATTTTAGTTTTATTCTGATTTTCTGACTCATTTTTTTTAAAAATTAAGCGTTACCTCTTGCTTTTTTAATAACTTCATCTGAAATGTTTGAAGGCGTTTCTGAATAGTGCGAGAACTCCATTGTTGAAGTTGCACGACCCGAAGAAAGCGTTCTCAAAGTAGTTACATAACCAAACATTTCTGAAAGCGGTACAGAAGCTTTTACAACTTTTGAACCTGCTCTGTCGTCCATATTGTTGATTTGTCCACGACGTCTGTTCAAGTCGCCCACAATATCACCCATATTTTCCTCAGGCGTTAATACTTCCAATTTCATAATCGGCTCAAGGATTACAGCACCAGCAGCTTTTGCCGATTCTTTGTAACCTAATTTTGCCGCCAATTCAAATGAAAGCGCATCAGAATCCACAGGGTGGAATGAACCGTCTAACAAAACTACTTTCAAACTGTCCACTTCATAACCTGCCAAAGGTCCTGATTTCATTGCTTCTCTAAAGCCTTTCTCAACAGCGGGGATAAACTCACGAGGAATGTTACCACCTTTTACTTCGTTTACAAACTGCAAGCCCATTGGTACTTTGCCTTCCACTTCGTCAGCAGGTCCGATTTTGAATACAATATCACCGAATTTACCACGACCGCCAGATTGTTTTTTGTAAACTTCTCTATGGTCAGCCATTTTAGTAAACGCTTCTTTGTACTCTACCTGCGGCTCGCCTTGGTTTACTTCTACTTTAAACTCACGACGCATACGGTCAACAATGATAT
>CAYSGX010000614.1:0-1627 GCA_964430605.1 uncultured Chitinophagaceae bacterium | reverse complement strand
AGTGGCGGATTTCGGAGCACAAAACTGTCAATACACCACAAAAGTTGATGCGAGGCAGAATGTTCAATTAACCACGTCACCCGCCATTGAGCCAAACGCCTGTTAGCGGTATGTGCTTTCTTGTCAGTATTTTGATTTGTTTGCATATCCAGCTATGAATAGTCCAAATGTAAACGCTCCTAATAATGCCTCAGATGATAGTAATAGTTTGTAACCACCATTTTGAAACGGAACATAGTCGCCAAATCCCAGTGTTGTAAACATTATAGATGATAGATATAATGAATTTGTCAAGTTACCTCCAACAGTATCTATACTTGATATAAAATACAATCCAGTGTAAACAGTAATAACTACCAATGAACATAGAACTGTCCGTAATGGTCGTTCACCGAAACCCCATATTAAGTATGAGAAAAAGTCTGAAATTGAAGAAGCCAGTTTTGAAAAATTCTCTTTAAGCAAAGGTTTTGCATAGTTAAAATCTTGTTTCCAAATTAATTTTACTGCTCTTTTAAAACCCAAGCTACCAAAAGCGTATTTCATCTCATACAATCTTTCTTTGTAGTAAGCTTCTCCAGCTTCTTTCCTATGTCCATTGTTTTGGAATAGAACTCTAAACCTTTTATAATTTTCAGCAACAGTTTCATAAGTCCCAACAATTCCTGTATGCCATTCTTTTTGGGGAGGTAAATAAATAAAGTTGTCAACTTCAACCCTATTAAAAGAAAATCTGTTTGCCGAGCAGTCTTCAACTATAAAATTTATCAAAGATGAATTTTCAAAGTCGGCACCAAATAAATCACAATTGTAAAACTCTGTCCAGTAAAATCGGGAATTATAACTTGTTAGGCTTTCAAAGTGACAAGCATAGAATTTCGTAAAATTGATTACAGAATTAGTGAATTTTAAGTGCCTACAACTGGAGTAGAAAATATTAAGCTCTCTATCCCAATGGTGTTTACCTTCAATTTCAAGGAAATCTAAATTTGTAAAATCTAGATTACGAAATGTTGTTAGCCCCCAACCGTTAATTTTTGTCCCACCAAGTTTTAAAACTGAAATACCAGGTGATAAAGTTGCACTGCACATTTCAGGAACATCTGAAGCAGTGCCACCAATATATCTGAATGTATCAAGCTCACCGCTATATTTTGTTTTTATAATCTTGTTTGTTTTCAGTTTCTCTTTAGCCCAAACAAAATATGGCTTAAATCTATATTGTTCAACTTTTTCTCTTTCCTTTTCAGGTATGTTTTTCAGTCTCTTGTCATGTGCTTTGTCCTCAATAGGAACAAAAAAGTAATGGTCAATTCCATTCTCATTTGACTTGATTAAAATAGTCTCTTTGTCCCAATAGAAGAATGAGCCGGGTTTGTCCGTCTTTAATATAAAGTCAATGGAGAAGTTAAATGTGTTCAACCATTCGTCAAAAAGTGGAAGTGTTTTTTGAAAGCAGTCAAATAATCGTTTCAGGTCGTTTTCACGCCTCCATTTATTAAATTCTTCGTCACTTAATTTCCAAAGTTCGTCTGGTTTCATATTTCGTTGTGTTGTCTCTATAGCATTACCGCTAACGTTTTGGCGCTTGGCGCAGTGGCGGATTTCGGAGCACAAAACTGTCAAT
>CAYSGX010000613.1:1416-1631 GCA_964430605.1 uncultured Chitinophagaceae bacterium | reverse complement strand
CGTACATAACGATAATAAAAAGATTTGCTCTGATAACAAAGGTTATGCCGCGACTTTTATGGAGCAACATTTTCAGCCTGAAAATAAAAACTATATAGCCGCTTTTGCGCAACGAGCCTGTGGCGATATTTCGCCCAATTATTTTTGGGACAATAAAAAGAAATGGACACGCGGAAAATTTGAAAATTGTTTTGATCAGATCCTCCTCCTTCAAC
>CAYSGX010000613.1:0-1406 GCA_964430605.1 uncultured Chitinophagaceae bacterium | reverse complement strand
GCCTATAATGGCAAACTGCAATTTGAAAAAGCCAAAGAATTAGCGCTCGATAAAAATCAGAAAAATATTTCAGGCGAAATAGATTACGCCATGATGTATGTCGATTTTTCAAACATTCAGGTTGACAGAGAGTTTTCTCACGGAATACAAAATGCCCGTACCGATTTATCTTGTCATGGTGTAGCTTTTTTTGCCGGTACCGTTGAAGGGCCAGGTATGCCATCATTTTTGGCAAAAGCTTCACGTTACCTTGCGTTAAGAGTAAAGCGGAAAGAATTGAAACGATTGCCCAAGCTTTCTAAAGAAGAGCAGGAAAAAATCAGGCGCAAGTACGAAACACAAGGCAATAAAGATATTTTAATAGAAACCGGAAGCCGAAGAATTTTAGGTACTCATAATGTAAAAGGCTTGCCGCTTCCTGGTTTTGCCGACCCCTCGTTGGCGGCATTTAAAAGATTTCATCGTAATGGAAGCCTGGAAGGCAAGCCCTGGATACCGCAAATTTTACCTTTGCATTTGGTGCAGATTGGTCAGTTAGCTTTGGTATCGGTTCCGGGTGAAATTACTACCGTTGCCAGTTGGCGATTGCGAGATTTACTAAAAGATATTTTAGCTGATAAAGGTGTAGAAGAAATAATTATTTGTTCATACACCGATGCGTTTTGTGGCTACTTTACCACTTACGAAGAATACCAGGTGCAATGCTACGAAGGCGGGCACACAGTTTTTGGCGAACACCAGTTAGGCGCATTGCAAACCAAATACAAACAATTAGCACAGCAGTTTTTATTACCTGCGGAAAACAGGAATATCGACACGACAACACAGCCTCCAATTTTTTCAGAAGAAGAAATTATGAAGCGCAGCTTTGGTAAATAATTCAAATTTTAATTCAGCATGAAAGATTTTTTTCAGCATAAAACTATTGTGGTTACCGGGGCTTCTGCCGGATTAGGAAATGCCATTGTAAAGGCATTAGCTAAATTCAATTGCAACATAGCAGGTTTGGCGAGAAACACCCATGCTTTAAATAATCTGAAAGAAGAGCTTGCACAATCAGGTTCTGAATTTTTACCCGTTACCTGCGATGTATCTAAAGAACAAGATTGCAGGCAAGCTGTTCAGGAAGTTCTAAAGCACTTCGGAAAAATAGATATGCTCATTAATAATGCAGGGTTTTCAAACATCAGATTGTTTGAGCCTGAAAAACATATTGCCATTACACGGGAAATAATGGAAACCAATTTCTTTGGCGCGGTTTATTGCACTGCTTTTGCACACGACAGTATTGTAGCACAAAAAGGCAGCATCGTAAATATTTCAAGCGTTGCAGGCTATTCGCCATTAGTGGGGCGCACTGCTTATGCTGCCAGCAAACATGCCATGCACGGATTTTTCAATACACT
>CAYSGX010000612.1:0-1635 GCA_964430605.1 uncultured Chitinophagaceae bacterium | reverse complement strand
GCTTCATCGAAATTCTGCTGGCGGTAATATTGGCTACACAACCGTTATCAAATTCTATGCGGGCATTAGCAATATCGGGGCTTTTACTCACCACCGAAACACCACTGGCGCTTATACGTTTGATGGTAGATTTTACAGTACTTAGTATAATATCTATATCGTGCACCATTAAATCAAGCACTACCGAAACATCGGTGCCTCTCGGGTTAAACTGTGCCAAACGATGCGCTTCAATAAACATAGGGTGCAATTCTATACCACTGTTTTGCACTGCAATTAATGCCGGGTTAAATCTTTCTACATGCCCCACCATTGCTTTCACATTGGCTTCTTTTGCCAAAGCCACCAAATCTTTCCCTTCTTTCGGAGTATTGGCTATGGGCTTTTCAATAAAAACATGCTTGCTTTTTCTTATGGCTTTCGAAGCATATTGAAAATGGGTAATGGTGGGTGTAACAATATCTACCACATCAACCTCCTGCATTAATTTTTCTGCGGAATCGAAACTTTTTATACCAAATTTTTCTGAAACCTCGGCAGCAACTTCAGCATTGCTGTCATAAAAACCTACCAACTGAAAATCAGCAATTTCCTGAATGAGTTTAATATGAATTTTGCCCAAATGCCCCGCACCTAAAATGCCAATTCTCAGCATACATAGAAAATTAATGCTCAAAGTTACTTGCTGTGAATTTCTAATGTTAATACAGTTATTTCTGTGAAGTGTTGAAAACGGTTTTTACTGTCTAATGGCATTTTATTGACCTCAGATTGGTCAATCCTGTGGTTATTGTAGGTACTGTAGATGTCAAAATCAACTTCATATATCTGTTGCCATCAGCCATAATGTCAACAAGTGGACATATTTGAATTGGCTTGCACGATTTTTGAGTAACTTTACGCTCATTTTTAAAAGTAATATTACTTCCCGATGATAGATTTTATTAATAAGGCAATGTCTTCTCTTTTCGGCAGCAAAAGCGAAAGAGATTTAAAAGATGTGAAGCCTTTAGTTGCCCAGATAAATGAAGAGTATGCCAGGTTGCAAAGCCTTTCTCACGATGAATTAAGAAACAAAACTCAATATTTCCGACAGGTAATTACCGATTATCTTAAAGAAATAAATGCAAGTATTGATGAGTTGAAAGCCAACGCAGACAGCGACCCTGCAATGGATGCCGATGACAAAGAAAAAATCTACAACGAGATAGATAAGCTTATAAAAGAGCGCGATACTAAGCTGGAAGAAGTGTTGAATCAAATTTTACCGCAAGCTTTTGCCGTGGTAAAAGAAACTTCAAAACGACTTTCTGAAAACGAAACTATTGAGGTAACTGCTTCTGAATTAGATAAATCTTTTGCCGTGCAGGGAAAAGATTTTTTAACGATTAATGGCGACAAAGCCATTTACAAAAACAGTTGGAATGCAGCCGGAACACCTGTGAAATGGAATATGGTGCATTACGATGTGCAGTTAATTGGCGGTGTTATTTTGCACCAGGGTAAAATTGCCGAGATGGCAACGGGTGAAGGTAAAACCCTTGTGGCTACCTTGCCTGCATACCTCAATGGCTTGAGCGGATATGGCGTGCATATTGTAACGGTGAACGATTACCTGGCAAAGCGCGATAGCGA
>CAYSGX010000611.1:0-1637 GCA_964430605.1 uncultured Chitinophagaceae bacterium | reverse complement strand
AATTTACTTGATGATATTACACGGAAAAAACTGGAACATGCCGCGCTGCATTGCCCCGTAGCTAAATCGTTGCACACCGATATACAACAAGTGGTTCAGTTTATTTATGAATAAAACTACTGTACCACGAAAGCCTTGTAAGCGCTTTCAGAAAAAATCTAAACCATTATGAGTTACTTTCTTCTTTTAAAACTAATTTTTCTAAAATAGAAGCAATAATGGTTTGTATAATACTGAACACCAGTGCCCACCAAAAGCCATCAACCGTAAAGCCGTCAATGAGCCAGCCTGCCAGCATTATCATCAGCGCATTAATTACCAATAGAAACAAGCCAAGGGAAATAATGGTGAAAGGAATGGTTAATACTATCATTAATGGTTTCACGGTCATATTGATAAGCCCAAGTACCAATGCCACCACAATAGCTGTCCAAAACGATTGAACATGAATGCCCGAAAGTAAATCGGCTGTAGCATAAACAGCTAATGCTGTGAGTAAGTATTTTACAATGAATCTCATGTGTATTTATTTTAGGTATTGTAAATGTATGTATTTCTGAAAATAAAACTAAGGCATTTATTTAGCTTTACAACTTTATGAGTTGGCTGTTGGTCATTTTTTATATGCTGTTGGGAGTTTTCATTTTGTATAAATGGAAAGCGCTGCATGCTCCGTCATTATCTCCGGCATTTATTGCGGCAGTATTTCTGCTGAAAGCGATATTGAGCATCGTTTACACAATGGTGCATATACGCTATCATGGCGGGGGCGATACTTTTCATTATCACAAAGATGGTTTAATCATTTTCAATACACTTGCTGAGTATCCGATGAAGTATTTAATGCTTTGCTTTGGCCCCAACAACCTGCCCGTTGCGCCCGGATTTATTTTACAAGAAATTGATACAATGGGCTATTGGTGGGACAACAGCGCCTATAGTGTAGTGCGCTTCTACGCCATCACCAATTTATTTACCTTCGGAAATATATACGCCACAGGACTATTTATGGCATTTTTCAGTGCCATAGCTTTGCTGCTGTTATATCGCATAGCCATTCATCAATTTCCCGATGCCGCCACTATCATAAAAATTATACTTTTCGGTATTCCCTCTGTTATGTTCTGGACCAGCGGCATACACAAAGAAGGGCTTATTCTCACCGCACTGGGGCTGTTTTTTTATGCAGTACATCAGCTAAGTCTCAAAAACATCAAGGCTAAATATCTGCTTGCTCTGCTGCTTTCAGCGTTTATCATTTGGCTCATCCGCGATTTTGTATTGTACCTGTTACTGCCCGGTGCTTTAGCTTATTTACTCTGTCAAATTCATTACAAATGGATATTGCCAAAATTCGCGGCAGCCTATCTCGTTGCCTTTGTTATCGCATTGACTTTAAAGTTTACCCTTCACGAAAAAGGTGAAGTATATGAAGCCAATGTAATGCAGAGTATCGAATTAAAACAGCGATTTTTTGAAAGCCTCAAAGGAGGCAACACTGCCATAGATATTGAAAGTTTTCAGCCCAAATTAATTTTTGCTGTGAAAGAAAGCCCCAAAGCTTTTTTCAGAACACTGTGCATTCCTTTTTACCTTACCTCATTTAATAAATATCAAATGGTATTTGTGGCAGAGAA
>CAYSGX010000610.1:0-1639 GCA_964430605.1 uncultured Chitinophagaceae bacterium | reverse complement strand
TACCGTAGCAACAGCCGTTTAGGACAATGTAATTGGGCTATTACGGATGTGCTAGCGGTATTAGTTTTAAGCCATTGGCTGAAGCCTAACGGCAATAATTTAGCCGAAAACTATTGCCCTGACGGCATAGAACAGAGAAGTGCAAAAAAATCAACGCCAAAACTTTCTTATTTCTAACTCAGGTTACTTATGAAAGTAGCTATATCATTTTTTCCAGCACCGTAAATTCCAGTTTCTTTTTAGGCAAGCCGAAGCGGGGGTCATTTTCGGGGAAAGGTTTTTTGATATGCGTATTAACGTAACCATGCTTCTCATACCAAACAATAAGTTCGGTGCGGTCAGTAATCACAGTCATGTATATGGTATTGCAATTTTTATCGGCAGCAAATTTTTCTGAAACATCTAATAATAATTTGCCGATTCCCTTGCCTTGAAGCTGTGGTGCAACCGTGAGCATACCGAGATACAATTTGTGTTCATGTTTTTCTAAATGCACACAAGCCACTACTTTATTTTCGGTATTAGGATAAATAAGTATCCATGAATTTTCTTGCTGAATAGTTTCCTGTAATCTTGCTTCATCAATTCTAATACCATCTAACAAACCGGCTTCGGTTGTCCACCCTTGCTTAGAGGTTTCTCCACGATAGGCACTGTTTACCAGTGCATTTAATTCTTCAACATGCTGAAGAGCAGCTACACAAATATTATGGGGGAATTGCATTTTTCCGGAATAATTATTTACCACATTTTTTCTAAATCTTCTTTAGTGTAGGTATGGCGCTTCTCAATATAATAAGTGGTTTTCGAGGCATCTTTTTTCAACTGTAAAGTATCTTTATTCAGCAGCCTGTAAAAAAAAGCTATGGGGGTAAGAAACAAGAAAAAAATAAGGGTTAGTAAAATTTTCGCATTAACAGCGCCCAGCAACATGGCAAGTTTCATCCAATATTTAAAAATAAAGTTGGTTGCTGCGGAAGAAAACACAGCTATTACACCCACTACTGCCGCTACGTAAAGCAACCACGGGCTTCCAAATATCAAAAACAAGATTACAAAGCCCGTAACCATTGTTAAAATGCCTTGATATACTTTTTCTTCGGGCTTCATTTTTTTAAAATAAAGTGTAAACAAATGGCGCGGCCGCACTGCCACCACCCACAACAATAAGCACTGCCACCAACAATAATACAATAACCATAGGCAACAGCCACCACTTTTTTCTTTCTGCCAAAAACTGCCAAAATTCTTTAAGGAAATCTATCATGAGTAATTTATTATTTGCCGAAATTAATAAAATGTTTTTCAAGGTTGAGAAAGCCTAGTCCCCCCTTTGCGTGGGCTTTGTGCATTTGCGAAGAGGACAGGGCATTGTCGTCAGATTAAGGATTTATTTTTAGCTATCCCGATAGCTATCGGGATTGGTATCAAAGAATTTTCGCTGCTTTCCCTTTTTGCCTCACCCCGTTGAAATGTAGTGCTACAATCACTTACAGGGTCGCCCCTCTCCCTGGGAGAGGGGCGAGGAAAGCCTGTGGAAGTTACTGCAAACTGACAATGGGGTGAGGCTTCCCCGCTCTCTGCCAAAAAAACATTTGTTTATTCAAAAAAATTACTACATTCGGAAAAGAAACCTACA
>CAYSGX010000609.1:0-1643 GCA_964430605.1 uncultured Chitinophagaceae bacterium | reverse complement strand
CCATGCCCTGATAACCGTAATTGAGCAACAGGGCTTTTTCTTTTTTTACAAAAGCGGCCAATTCATTTTCCAGTTGGTCGTGATAGTTGCTGGCACCGGTCATGGCGCGCGCGCCCATAGGATATGCCAGTCCAAAATCTTTGGCGGCCTGTGCATCGGTGGCTCTCACTTCGGGGTGATTGGCCAGGCCTAAATAGTTATTTAAGCTCCACACAATTACCTCTTCACCATTAAACTTCATACGGCTCGAAATTTCGCCTTCGAGTTTTGGGAAAATATAATAGCCTTCAACGGGTGCGAATTGTCCCAGTGGCGTTTTCTCTATTTGCAGTTTTTCAAATAAATCTCTCATAAACAGTTTTTATATAGCTTGTTATTTTGTTGTCATATCACCAAAGAAATCATGCCCAGCTCTTCATCTACCGATTCCATAAAACCCTTGGCTTTCATCCACTGGTTGTCATAAATCTTATCGAGGTATTTGCTTCCGTGGTCGGCAAAAATTAAAACCACCGTATGTTTTTCATTCAGTTCGTTATTTATTTTTTTCAGCACATCTAATGCCGCCCCGCTGGAATAGCCCATCATCAGTCCTTCTTTGCTGCACAGTTCATGGGCAGCCAGGGCGCTGGTAGCATCATCGGCAGTAATAACATTATCTATAAGGCTGAAATCTACATTGCGGGCAAGAATTTTCTTTCCCACGCCTTCCATAGCGGTTGAGCCGGTGGTTTGGCCGGGTATTTTACCGGTTTCAAAATAGGTTTTCAGAATAGAGCCTGCGCTATCGGCAGCAATAACTTTAATATCAGGATTTTTTTCTTTCAGATAACGGGCCGTGCCCGATATGGTGCCTCCGGTGCTGAAAGCGGAAATTAAATGAGTTACTTTCCCACGGGTTTGCTCCCATATTTCGGGGCCTGTGGTAAGATAATGTGCTTCTGAATTGGCCGGGTTATCGTTTTGATTCAGATAAAAAGCGTTGGGAATTTCTAAAGCAAGCCTTTTGGCTTTGTTCATATAGAAATCGGGATGTTCGGGCTTGGCCGTGGCGGGGCACATAATTACCCGTGCGCCAAATGCCTCCATTAAAGCTACTTTGGGCCTTGAAATGGTGTCTTTAACCGTAACCACACATTTGTAACCTTTCTTGGCGGCAAACATCGCTACGCTGTAGCCTGTATTTCCTGAAGTGGCCTCTACAATAGTAGCTCCCGGCTTTAATTGCCCCGATTGCTCGGCCTTGGCAATCATGTGTCTTACAATGCGGTCTTTGATAGACAAGCCGGGATTGAAACATTCCAGTTTGGCAAAAACCTTTGCAGGTGTGTATTCCTTAAAATATTGTAGTTCCGCAAGGGGTGTATTGCCAATGTTTTGCCTGAAATTATTTCTGGTAAGGTTTCTTAGCATAAGTTTCATTTGGGCTTCCGATACGTTTCATTCACCTTCTTAAAAACATTTCACTGGTTTTTTATGCTGAAAATATATCGGCACAAAATTTATGTGAGCGTAAGTAATACTACCTGTCGCACTGCAAATATAAATAGTTTACCCTATCTAAAAGACTTTTTCAGAAAATAGCGTTCTGCATTTGACGAGCGTTTGTCATGCTGACGAAGGAAGCATCTCTAAATCAAAAG
>CAYSGX010000608.1:0-1646 GCA_964430605.1 uncultured Chitinophagaceae bacterium | reverse complement strand
AATAACAGAGGAAAACTGGAATGGGAAATAAATATCAGCGAAAACGATTTAAAATATTTTTCAGAAAGCCCCCGCTAAGCATAGCGTTTAATATCGGCTTCAGCATCTATTGCTTTATTGTATAAAATTGCCGCTACAAGTTGTTGGGCGAAATAAGGTGCCAGTGAAACACCTTTAGTACCTAAACCATTCAGAACGCTTAATGATTCATGCTTTGGATGAATGCCTGCAACAGGCCTTCTTTCAACAATAGTAGGCCTTATTCCGCAGGAATGTTTCAAAATTTTATAAGGCACTTTTAATGCTGCCTGTAGCTTTTCTTCTAATTCAATGTAGTTTTTTTCCTGAGGCAACTCTTCTTCAAACGTATGCTGATAATTTGAGCCTACCCAAAAAATATCATCATACAAATGCACTATAAATATTCCATGATTTACTAAATATTCTTTAGGAAAACCGGGTATGCTTACTAAAAGAAAATCGCCTTTGTTTCCCACCATTGGCAGGTAATTAAACCAGGGATTGTTTTTTGCTTTATAACCTTCGCAAAAAATAATATGCTTTGCGCTGATGCCTTTATAGGCTACTCCATCTTCAGTAATTATTAACGCGGCATAATCAAATGCTTCGGCAAGCAGCAAATTATTATTGACCAGCCACAGACTGTAATCTTCAATCAAGCTTTTACAATCTACAAAATAAGCAGGGGCAATAGCAGCGGCACCATGTGCTGCATTAAGTTTATCGTACAACAAGTTTTCAGCAGCTACACCGGAAATAAATCTTTTATTTTCCTCGGTACTTGCTTTCGTCTGAAAAAAAGTGGCAACAGCTTCATTAGGAAAATATTTATGAATAGTTTTCTGAAAAAAATATTGCCTTCCTAATAATTTTTCTATTTCAGCATAAGCATTTACAGCAACAGGAATAAGCGTGTCTATCATCCATGCTTTCACGAAATTTCTTCCTGTAACAGGGTTAATTATTCCCGAAGAAGCACGCGATGCGCTGTTTTCATTCAAGGCATCAATTACAATAAACGATTTGTTTTCTTTGTATAAATTGAAAGAACAGAATGTTCCGGCAAGCCCCTGCCCTACTATAATAAAATCAACCTGCCTCAATGCTGAAAACTATTTGTCGAAATGGTTTGGGAAATCTTTTTGTTTTACTTCATTAACCATCTCATCAACTTTTCCGGCTAAAGAAAGTTTAAAAGTTTCCATTTTATTTCCGATTTGCTCATCGAAACTGCCGATAATAGCGGCAGCTAAAATGCCCGCATTTTTTGCGCCATCTAAAGCTACTGTTGCCACCGGAATGCCTGATGGCATTTGAAGAATTGACAAAACCGAATCCCAGCCATCAATAGAATTGGAAGATTTTACAGGAACGCCAATAACCGGCAACGAAGTTAAAGAAGCTACCATGCCGGGCAGATGCGCTGCACCACCCGCACCTGCTATAATTACTTTTAAGCCTCGCTGCCTGGCGCTTTGCGCATACTCAAACATGCGTTGTGGCGTGCGGTGTGCCGAAACAATTGTAAGCTCATAAGCAATACCTGTTTCTTCTAAAAAAGCAGCAGCCTCTTTCATAATTTTTAAATCAGATTGGCTGCCCATAATTATTCCTACCAGTGGTTT
>CAYSGX010000607.1:0-1648 GCA_964430605.1 uncultured Chitinophagaceae bacterium | reverse complement strand
CCGCCTCTTGGCGGGACTATGATTGCCTGATGCCTGTTTTAAGCGAAACATAGTCTCGGCAAGAGGGATACAATAGGTCTCTTTCATAATTCAATGCTCAATTTTTTCTGAAAAGAAGAACATCCCTCTTACCCCCTTCGCCACCACACATAACCCATGCGCAAGGGAGACAGGTTCATCGCATTTTATTTTGGTTAAGTGCAAATTTTAAAGTTTGGGAAAGCCGTGTCCCCCTTTGAAGGGGGCAAGGGGGATGACATCTTTTCCAACCAAAATGTCGGTTGTCCTGTTTTATTTTTACAACCCACCGCACCCGCCAAGCCCTTATATTTCTTTCAAGTATTTTGCGTGCCCCCGCTTTTGCCTTCGCATAAACCCACCCGAAAGCGGGGTCGGGCTTGGAGTTTATCCTGAGCGAAGCCGAAGGACTCCAAGTCCTCGCCATTCGTTCCTCATGGCTGTGGGCTTTCCGCTGCAATCCCTCACGCGGGGACACACTTTTACCCATAAGTCCCCGCTCAAAAAATTCATTGCCACGCACAAGTGGCACATTTGCTTTTGGCTGCAACCGCACAACCCAACCCAAAGCCAAAAGCAAAAGAGCCACTTCGCCAACGCTCTATTAAGTTCACGGAATGTTGAAAACTTTCATCAGGACAAATACTGTCCTTTTAAAATTGTCTTTATTTTTGGGACAAAATTTAACCAAATAAGAAATGACCAAGCAAAAGATTACTTCATTTGGCGAATACATCCGACAGTTGCGTGAACAAGCTGAATTGCCTTTGAGAAAGGTTGCTGCACAACTTGACATTGACCCTTCTTTGCTTGGCAAAATTGAACGAAACGAAAGGCAACCGACAAGAGAAATCATTGAAGGCATAGCTAAAATCTTCAAGGAAGATGCGAAGTATTTGCACAAACAACATGTCAGCGACCAAATTGCATACAAGATAATTGACGAGGAAGCAGACCTTGACACTTTGAAAGTTGCAGAAAGAAAAATTGAGTATTTAAAAAGTAACAGGCAGAAATGAAAAACACATTTGCCGACTATAAAAAAGATGCTTCCAACTGGATAACACTGGCTGGTGGCGAGTATTATCCCGACATTCTTAAAGATGCCTGCAATCTTTACAAGCCCGTTTTAGTTTTCTTTGGACAACTTGTAAAATCTTCTGAATCTTCTTCACGACTGTTTCTTGAAATTGCGGAAGTTTCTGAACCTTGGATGAGAGTTCAACTGCTCAGGGTTTTCAAAAGATATGTTTGCCCTGTGCTGCCTGTTGAAATGACCAAGCGGAAAACAAAGGCGGCAGAGTTTGAAAAAGAATTTAGCAGCAAGTTCAGACCAATCACCGAAGTTCAAAAAGCATTTAGCAGCAGACCGCTTCGTGATGAAGTGATGTGTGCATTACTTTGGGAATACAAAGACAGAGGCAAAAAAGGTTACGACTTAACTGAAAGATTCTTTGAACTATTTCGCAGCAACTTTACCGGACTTCAAATAATCGGGCCAGAAAGAGCAGGCAGAGATATTTTGATGAAGGACGTTTTTGAAAACTATCCTAATCCGAACAGACCTATTGACTTTGTAATTAAGGACAAGAAAAAAATTCTTGCTATCGGTTTAGCACGATATGATTCT
>CAYSGX010000606.1:0-1671 GCA_964430605.1 uncultured Chitinophagaceae bacterium | reverse complement strand
TTTGATAAAAGGACTTTTTGCTTTAAAAAGCGGACTAAAGTCCACTCAAAAAATATCGTTTTTCAAGGTTTCGAACATTTGAGATTACAAATTCGGAAGAGCAGAGTTTATGATTTATTTTTTAGTTTTGGGAGATGAAATAGACCATACTATTTTAAACCAAAATTATAACTAATGAGAACACTAATCCTATTACTGAGTTTGATACCAATGAGTGTAATCGCACAGGCAATCAAGGTAATGAACCTTCAGTCAAACGATATTCTTTTTAATCCTTTTGATAATAAGATATATGCAGCAACTGCCAGCACAGCAGGTGTTTACGGAAATAGTATTTGCATCATTGATCCGATTACAGCTACAATTGACCAAGCAATTTTTGTTGGTAGTGAACCCAATCAAATAAGATTATCAGACAATGGAGAGGTAATTTTTGTGGCATTAGATGGGGCTGCTGCTGTTAGAAAATTTAACGTTTCTACTCGTACAGCCGAACAACAATTTTCATTGGGTAATGATACTTGGAGTGGTCCTTTTTATGTTGAAGATTTAGAAATTATTAAAGGTAGTGATAGTAGTATTGCTGTTTCACGAAGAAATATGGGTATGAGTCCAAAACACGAAGGTGTGGGCATATATGATTTAGGAACCGTTAGACCTAATACTACACAAGACCACACAGGAAGTAATGTGATAGAAATGATTTCTGAGAATTTAATGGTGGGCTATAATAACGAAACAACAGAATTTGGTTTAAGGACAATTCAAATTGATTCTAACGGTGTTCAACAAATTAATGTGTATCAAAATATGATTAGTGGTTTCGGTGTCGATATTTACTATTCTAATGGCAGAATTTATTCAACAAATGGCAAAGTAGTTGATATTTCTTCAGGAATTCCCTCTGTGCTTGCAACATTTTTTGAAGCATCCGGTCCTGTTGTTGAAGACCTCTCTGAAAAAGTGGTTTGCTATGCCTATCAGAATTTTTGGGATGATGAGGTTTTAATTAAAAGATATTCGTCTGCTAATTTTGTAATCGTAGACACAATTGTTGTTAGTGAAGTATTTACTTCAGGGAAAGTGTTAAGCCTAATTACCTGGGGAGAGAATGGTAAATATGCTTTTAATACATCAGAAGGAAGAGTAATTATAATAGATAGGGATATTACAGGAGTGAAGGATATTAAAAGAAAATCAGACTTTACCATATTTCCCAATCCAACAGTTGACTATGTCACGGTATCTGTTCAAGAACAATTCAATGGTTTTAAATTTCAATTATTATCACTTTCAGGTGCTATCTTAGAACAAAAATCAGCTATTGAATTTTCTCATACAATTGATATGACAAAATATGCATCAGGAACTTATTTCTTATTAGTATCAACTGACCAAAAGTATGAACTTCAAAAAATAATAAAGCAATAAGTAATAGCTAAAGGTTTTTAATCTTTTAATAAAACCTATACCCTTTACCCGGATAAAACGCTGCGCTGCCTAATTCTTCTTCAATGCGCAGCAGTTGGTTGTATTTGGCAATGCGGTCGGTGCGGCTGGCAGAGCCTGTTTTGATTTGTCCGCAGTTGAGGGCAACAGCAAGGTCGGCAATAGTAGTGTCTTCGGTTTCACCGCTGCGGTGGCTCATAATGCTGTTGTAACGATTTTTAT
>CAYSGX010000605.1:1420-1677 GCA_964430605.1 uncultured Chitinophagaceae bacterium | reverse complement strand
TTTGTATGATTGGGTATGTAAGTCGTAATATTTCTTCTGACCGTTTTCAAACTTATAGAACGATGTGTTTCCTGCGGCTAAAAATTCTTTTACCCAAGCGGCAGGTTTTTCGCCCGCAGCTTCCATTTCTTTCACTACTTTTTCTACGCCCAACAAATCCCAAGTGGCATAAGGTCCTAATTCCCAGCCGAAGCCCGCACACAAGGCATCGTCTATTTTGTAAATTTCATCGGCAATTTCGGGCACACGGTTTGACG
>CAYSGX010000605.1:0-1410 GCA_964430605.1 uncultured Chitinophagaceae bacterium | reverse complement strand
GGGTAAACTCGGCTGCTTTGTCAGTGCCATTGTGCAATACTTTCAAACGTTCTCTTAAATCGTCAGACTGCTTGGCTTTTTCCGTAGTTTCAAACTTAGGACGTGAAGAAGGTTTGTATTCCAACGTTTTCAGGTCTAACGCCAAAATTTCTTTTTTGCCTTCGGCATTTTTGGTTTTCTTGTAGAAACCTTGTCCGCTCTTGTCGCCCAACCAGCCGTTGTCAACCATTTTCTGCACATAATCAGGTATTCTGAAATATTCGCGGGCTTCATCATTCACGCAATCTTTATAGGCGTTGTTGGCTACTTTCACCAAAGTATCCAAGCCTACCACATCACCTGTGCGGAAAGTGGCAGATTTCGGACGACCTGAAATGGGACCTGTTAAAGCATCTACTTCTTCAACGGTTAAGCCCATTTCCTGCATTACGTGAAAAATTGCCATAATGCTGAACACCCCGATACGGTTGGCAATAAATGCGGGTGTGTCTTTACACAATACGGTGGTTTTGCCTAACTGACGGAAACCGTAATCCATACTCCATGCTACCAACGCGGGGTCGGTTTTAGGCGTGGGAATAATTTCCAGCAATTTCAAATAGCGGGGCGGATTGAAGAAGTGCCAGCCCAAGAAATGACGCTGAAAATCTTCGCTTCTGCCTTCCAACATGCTGTGAATAGGAATACCCGAAGTATTTGAAACCACAGGCGTTCCGTGTTTGCGGTATTTTTCTACCTGCTCGAAAACCTGCTTTTTAATATCCAGATTTTCTACCACCGCTTCCAGAATGAAATCGGCATCGGCAATATCTTTCATATTGTCTTCAAAATTGCCTGTGGTGATGCGGCTTGCGAAAGATTTGTCGTACAAAGCCGCAGGGTTGGCTTTCAGCGTGGCAGCCAAAGCATCGTTAACGATTTTGTTGCGCAGCTTTTTGTCTTTCTTTTGTTCATCGGTAAGATTGAACGGCACAATATCTAATAATAAAGTGGGTACGCCTGCCTGTGCAAAGTGGCACGCAATGCGCGACCCCATAACGCCCGAACCCAATACCACTGCTTTACGAATGTGGCGGTTGGTTTGTGTGGCGTTAGCGGTTGTTTGTTTTTCTGCTACTGCTTCCATTTTTTATTGTTTAAAGGTTATAAGGTTGTTTCGATGTTCGATTTTCGACCGCTACGCTTTGCGATATTCGACAGTCGCAAATCGCTAAATCGGGTTTAAATGTAGTGAGTTAAAATTATTTTACCAAACGTTTGTTCGGGAAAAAAGTTTAGCCTCTCTGAAACTCACCAAAAGGAGAGATTTTGGGATAGATGAATTGATTTGGAAAAATTATACAGTTTAATTGGGAATTTCAAATTCCATTTATTTATACATCAAGAAGCCCAATGGAACATCTCAAAAAG
>CAYSGX010000604.1:424-1677 GCA_964430605.1 uncultured Chitinophagaceae bacterium | reverse complement strand
CTTGTTAAAAGTGGGCGTGCCTTCATTCCTGTCGGTATTCAGGTTTTCACCAAACTGGTTAATGCTTTTATAAGAACCATCAGCTTCTCTTTTGCTGATGAATAAATCTGAAAATTTTTCGCCTGTCCAGCCGTAAGTTTCTGTTCCCAAAGCATCACCTCTGTCTGATGAAAAGACAAGATTTTTATTCTCGAAAAACACCGGTGTATATTCGTTTGCTGCCGAATTAAAATCTAAGTTTTCAATCAGTAAATTATGCTTCTGGCTTAACGATTTTTTGGCATCTTCACACGCTCTCACTAAATCGAAAGCCCTCATTTTATTTATAGGGTCTTCGTTGGCATATTTTTTAAATTCGGTAATTGCCAAATCATATTTTTCGTTAGCCATTAGCATCGATGCGTAATTATAGCGGGTTATTGCATCGGGATAATTCAACTTCATTGCTTCGGCATACCATTTTTCGGCATCTTTGGTATTGTTAATTGCCTTGTACGATTCAGCGATTCTGAATGCTTTCGTGGCTTTGTATTGCTCTACCTGTTCGGTACTGAATTCTGACTTGTAAAGGTTGGCAGCGATAGCGTAACTTTTTTGTTCAAATGCCTGGTCGCCCGTTTTTATTTTTTGAGTGCTGCCACACGACCATAATATAGCTGCATAAAGAAGAAAAATATAAGGGTGCTTCATATTAATGTATAGTAACGCTAAAATAGGGAAATAGATTTTAGCGGAATTAAACGGTGTGTGAAAAGCGTTTTGCAGTATTGATTACGGCTTTGAAAAATCAGGATTGGTTAACAGTGTTTCATCGGTAAGCGTAAGCAGAAATGCCTTTAATGCCGCTTTGTCTTCCGCAGAAAGATTTAAGCCGCCAAAGTTTCTGTGAGTAGCCATCACGGGGTCTAACGTAGGTGATTGTTTAGGTGGCGCATTGTAAAAATCAATCACTTCATCTAAAGTCTGAAAACGCCCATCGTGCATGTATGGCGCAGTGTAGGCTAAGTTTCTTAATGAAGGTGCTTTGAATTTTCCGTAATCGCTGGCGTTGCCTGTAATTGCGCCTCTGCCTTTATCCTGAAAATCATTAATGGTAGTGGCTTCCTGCAATCCGTTGTTTCTGAATTGGTCGTTGATGTTTACATTCTGAAATAAATTATTGCTTAAATCGTGGCAGTGAAAACAATCAGCGCCACCATTCACCAAAGCAGGTTCTTTCATAAACAGTTCTAAGCCTTTTTCCTCTTCATCGG
>CAYSGX010000604.1:0-414 GCA_964430605.1 uncultured Chitinophagaceae bacterium | reverse complement strand
GTAAATTCCTGCCCTGTGCCGAACAGTTCGCCACGCAAATATTTATCGTATCTCGAATTGGAAGAAACAATCGTTCTCAGAAATTGTGCAATGGCTTTAGCTGCATGTTCTCTGGTAATATCTTTGGTATTAAATGCCTCAAAAAATAATTTCGGATAATCTTTATGACGCGATAATTTCTGAATTACATTGTACCATGTTTCGTGCATTTCTATGGGGTCTTCCACAGGCAGTAAAATCTGCTGCTCTAAAGTTGCGCTTCTGCCGTCCCAGAAAAAACTTTTAGCCCAAGCCAGATTAAACATTGGCATTGAATTTCGCGTACCCTGAATACCGTCAATACCTGTACTGAAACGCCTGTTGAAATCAACAAAAGCATTTTGCTGATGATGACACCCTGCGCAAGCCAGTGTG
>CAYSGX010000603.1:0-1686 GCA_964430605.1 uncultured Chitinophagaceae bacterium | reverse complement strand
ATAGACAGCAAAAGTTAACTCTCAAAACAAAGCCCCAACCGATTCCTTGATTGGGGTTTAAATCATAAATCCCTATTTCACTTCTTCATGCTCCGCATCAATTCCACATCAATGATAGAGTTTCGGGGTTATTTTTTTACTTCACAATTTGGATTCTTCTTAACCTCTTTGTGAAATTCCTCTGGAGTATCTTTTTACAAAATGTTCCCTTGATAAATATAGGGTCATTGACATCATTAGCCGTAACCGATGCTCCACCGCATTGATAACATTTACACAACTTTTTTCTATTCTTCTACACTAACAAGTTTAAAATCTACAATCCCTTTTTCTGTTAAGTTATGATTCAATTCAACAATAACGTCACACTGAAAAATCATTTTTTCGGTTTTACTATGTTCAAGGTCGTGTTTCATATAATGTTTAATCTCACCTTTAGCATTAAAGCTACCATCAAAAATATATTTGAACTTTTTCGTTTTTCCAACTACTTCATCTCTGATATCTCCTTTTGTCCAAATCAAATCTTCACAATTAAATACGTAATGTTCTAAATTAGGGATGGAATGATTTATTTTCCAATAACCTTGAATGCAACGTTCTATTTCCCCTTGTGATAATAAAAATCCCACTTCATTAGCTATATTTTTCTCAGCAACTCTATTATTCATAAAAAACATTTAAAATTAAAGTTATGCTATCCCTTAAAGGGATAGTATAACGTATTATTTATTTCTTACTTCACTTCCTCAAATTCCGCATCGGTAACATTATCGTTACCTGCATTAGCATTTTCAGTTGCTCCGCCCGTATCGGCTGTTGAGCCTTGTTGGTCGTCACCTGCTTGCTGTTGTGCAGCATAAATAGCTTGCGAAGCAGCACTCCATGCATCGTTTAGTTTTTTGGTGGCTTCATCTACCGCATCAATATTTTGCGTTTGGTGAGCCGCTTTCAATTCAACTAAAGCGTTTTCGATGGGCGTTTTCAAATCGGCAGGTATCTTATCGCCAATCTCGGTCATTTGCTTTTCAGTCTGGAAAATCAATGAGTCGGCCTGGTTCAGCTTATCTACTTTTTCACGCTCTTTTCTGTCGCGGTCTTCGTTGGCTTTCGCTTCGTTTTTCATTTTCTCTACTTCTTCTTTGCTCAAGCCGGTAGAAGCCTCAATGCGGATGCCGTGCTCTTTTCCGGTGCCTTTGTCTTTGGCTTTCACGCTTAAAATACCATTAGCATCTACATCGAAAGTAACTTCAATTTGCGGCACGCCACGTTGTGCCGGTGGAATACCATCTAAGTGGAAACGACCAATGCTGCGGTTGTCTTTAGCCATGCTGCGCTCGCCTTGCAAAATGTGTATTTCTACACTTGGCTGGTTGTCTTGCGCGGTGGTAAACACCTGACTTTCTTTTTTAGGAATGGTGGCGTTGGCTTCAATCAGTTTCGTAAACACACCGCCCATGGTTTCAATACCTAAAGAAAGCGGGGTAACATCTACCAACACAATATCATCGGTAACATCGCCACTTAAAATACCGCCTTGAATGGCAGCACCCACGGCTACTACTTCATCGGGGTTTACACCTTTCGATGGTTTTTTTCCGAAGAATTTCTCTACCACCTCTTGTATTTTCGGAATACGGGTAGAACCGCCCACCAACACAATCTCGTCAATTTCAGAAGGTTTTA
>CAYSGX010000602.1:0-1690 GCA_964430605.1 uncultured Chitinophagaceae bacterium | reverse complement strand
CAGGGTTACCCCTCTCCTTGGGAGAGGGGCGAGGAAAGCCTGTGGAAATTACCGCAAACTGATAATGGGGTGAGGCATAAATGCAACAATAAAAATAAACGGACATGCTTCGAACACTTGTGGTTTCAAGCCTACCGCTAAATAAAAAATAACATAAAAAATTGCACCATGAAAAAGTTTGTCTTCATTAGCGCTCTTTTATTGTTTTCTTTTTTGCTGAAAGCGCAATCGTTAGCGCCTACGGAAGACAAATCGCTGATGGAAGTTTTCTTTTTAGATTTTCAGGAAAAGCCAAGAGTTGGACAGCGGGTAATGTTTAGAAGCACTACCAATCAAAAAATATTTTCGGGCAAAACCGATGCAACAGGCAAAGCGCAAATTTTATTGCCCGAAGGCGATAACTACGAAATTTTATGCCTGGCTTATGCCGATACGGTAGATTATGATATTGTGGCTATTGAGAAAGAAGAAGGTTCTTTTTCTTACCAGATAACACTGAAATATGAAGCGCCCAAAACATTTGAATTGAAAGGCTTACAGTTCGATTCGGGCAGCGCTAATATTAAACCCGCATCGGTTGGCAGAGTAAATAATTTGTATAATGCAATGAAAGAAATACCTACCCTTGAAATTCAAATTGCCGGGCATACCGATAATGTGGGCAAGCCCGAAGAAAATCAAAAACTCTCGGAAGCAAGAGCCAATGCGGTAAAAGATTATTTGGTAAAAAAAGGCATTGCCGCCAATAGGATTTCTGCTAAAGGTTTTGGCGACACCGAGCCTGTTGCTTCAAACACAACCGATAAAGGCCGTGCCGAAAACAGAAGAATTGCAGTGAACATTATTAAAGAATAATTCAGCCTATGACGACTTATCTGCTTGGCATTATTTTACTCTCAACAGGTTGTTTTTTATTTGGCAATAAGGCTGAAATAAAAAATCAATTGCCAGTTAATACTGAAACTGCACAAGCAACATCACAAACCTTTCCGCAGGAAAAAATAAAAAAACAAACTGATTTACTGATAAAAAATTTCAGCGCAAAAATTGCTGACACTATTGTTTTGGTGAATATCGCGCAACAACAAATGTACTTGGTAAGCAATAACAGTATTCTGAAAACTTACACTGTTTCTACCGCTAAAGCAGGTATTGGTTCAGAAAAAAACAGCAACAAAACGCCATTGGGAGTGCATCGTGTTAAAAATAAAATTGGTGATAAAGCGCCATTGGGCGCTATCTTTTTTGCGAGGCAGGCATCCGGTCAAATCGCAGAAATCTATACCGACACCACCGACACGCCTAAAGATTATGTTACCACCCGAATACTGTGGCTCGATGGTTTAGAGCCGGGCAAAAACAAAGGCGGCAAGGTAGATTCTTATGAAAGATATATTTACATACATGGCACTCATGAAGAAGGCTTGCTGGGCAAGCCTATGTCTATGGGCTGCATCAGAATGAAAAATAAAGACGTGATAGAGTTATTCAATCTTGTTAAAGAAGGCACATTGGTAGCTATTGTTGCCGAATTTTAAAGTCTTTATTTCACGCAAAGACGCGGAGGCGCAAAGAAAAAATTTATAAGGTTTCCCGGCTTACCAATCACAAGTGTTCGAAACACGAAAATTCGATTTTTTTCTTTGCGGACTTTAGTCCGCTTTTGAAAATAAAAAGTCCTTTTGTCAAA
>CAYSGX010000601.1:0-1699 GCA_964430605.1 uncultured Chitinophagaceae bacterium | reverse complement strand
AATTGCTTATTGTAGAGTCAGCTCCAAAAAACAAGCTGATGATCTTGAAAGACAAAAAGATGTTTTTAGAACCGAGTATCCTAGCTATGAATTGGTTGAAGATATTGGGAGCGGAATTAACTTTAAAAGAAAAGGCCTGCAAAGAATTTTGGAGCGATCTATGCGAGGAGAGATCGAAGAAGTTGTGGTTTCCCACAGAGATAGGCTATGCAGATTTGCATTCGAGCTTATCGAATGGATTTTCCTGCAAAACAATACAAAACTCGTGGTTCTTGATAAAGCAGCATATAAATCCAGTAGCGAAGAACTCGCCGAAGATGTTTTGTCCATCATTCAAGTTTTCGCATGCAGAGAAATGGGAAAAAGAAGGTATAAGAGCTCTAAGAATAAAGTTACATCCGACAATGAGACAAAAACAAGTGTTTGAAAAATGGGCCGGTACGACGCGATATGTCTATAACAAATGCTTAGATAAAATTAGAAAAGATCCAAGTTTAAACTCAAAAGATGGAATGAAGAAATTAGTTAAAGAATGTATAACTGAAAAAGATAACAACATTATAAAAGAAGGAGATTTTGTAACAGATAAATTCATATATGATTGGGAATTAGAAACTCCCAAAGATATCAGAAAAGGTGCTTTACGTGATATAAAGAAAGCATTTACTACAGCATGGGCAAATTTAAAAGCGGGAAATATAAATTCATTTGGATTAACAAATAGACTCAAAAAGCGAGGAAACGAGCAATCTATAGAAATACCTAATTCGGCGATAAAACTTATAAAAAATAAAAACAAGTTAACTGGCATACAAATATACAATTCATATTTACCAACCATTATAAAAGTAGATAAAAATAGCGTAAAAGGATTTAAAATAGATGAAGTAGAAAGATTTGCCAGACTTAAAAAAGAAAACAATGAGTGGTTTCTGTGTATTTCATATAATGTAGATGGTAGGACAAATAAAAATAAAAAGAAAACATGTGCTATAGATCCTGGTATTAGAAAATTTGCAGTAATTTACTCAGAAGACAAGGTTGTACAAATTAGTCCAGATAAAGAAAAAATTCATAAAATATATAAGACATTAGATAGATTTCAGGAACTTAGAGATAATAAAAAGATAACTCAAAAAGTATATGATAAAAAAAGATATAGATTGCAAGCTAAGTTAAAGAATCTAATCGACGAGTTACATTTTAAGACAATAAAATTTCTTACAACAAATTATAGCAATATTTTGCTACCATCTTTCGAAACCCAAGATATGGTAAGTAGTAAAAAGTTGCATAAGAAAACCAAAAGAGATATGATGAACTTCTCTTTCTATAAATTTAAACAACGTTTAGAACAGAAAGCATCTCTTTTAAAGCACTGTGATGTAGAAATAGTAAATGAAGCATATACTTCACAAACATGTGGATATTGTGGAAACTTAAAGAAGACTAGTGATGAAATTATATATTGCGGAAAATGTAATAAAACATTTGACAGAGATATAAATGGAGCTAGAAATATATACCTTAAATATATTAAAGAATAGAGAAAATTCTCTATCTCCGGCAGCTACCGCCGGATAAAGCTGATCGAAGCATAACATAATAATCTATGAAAAAATAAATTCATATTGGCTTATATGTTAAGAAGATTGGTAAGTTGTATTTAGTTAACTTTGTTTAATTAAATCGTAGCGGT
>CAYSGX010000600.1:0-1720 GCA_964430605.1 uncultured Chitinophagaceae bacterium | reverse complement strand
AGCGGACTAAAGTCCGCTCAAAAAATACCGTTTTTCAAGGTTTCTAACACTTGAGATTCTAATCCCGATAGCTATCGGGACTAACTTCCAAAAATTATCCATTCAGCTTTTTGTGGTCGTCTAAGAATTTCTTCAAGCCAATATCAGTCAGCGGGTGGCTAAACAAACCTGTAATCGCGGAAAGCGGGCAAGTAACTACATCTGCACCCAATTCGGCACATTTTACAATATGCAGCGGATTACGAATTGAAGCTGCCAGCACTTCGGTTTCATAACCATACATAGAATAGATATGTACAATTTGCTGAATCAATTCCATGCCGTCCCAATTCATATCGTCTATTCTGCCAATAAAAGGCGATAAATAAGTAGCGCCTGCTTTTGCAGCCAATAATGCTTGCCCGGCAGAAAATACCAACGTGCAATTGGTTCTGATACCTTTGTCGGTAAAGTATCTGATAGCTTTAATTCCTTCGGGAATCATGGGTACTTTTACCACAATATTTTCGTCAATTTCCGCTAAAATTTCGCCTTCTTTAACAATGCCTGCAAAATCGGTTGAAATTACTTCGGCACTCACATCGCCTTGTACAATATCGCAAATAGCTTTGTAGTGGCGAAACACGTTGTCTTGTCCTTTAATGCCTTCTTTTGCCATTAATGACGGGTTGGTAGTAACCCCATCTAAAATACCTAAGGCTTGCGCTTCTTTAATCTGGTCGAGATTGGCAGTATCAATAAAAAATTTCATGGTTGTGTAATTTGTAAACTATTGAGAAAATTAGGAAAGTTGTAAAACTGTTAACTGAAAACAGATAACTATCAAAAAAAGGTGGGCAAGATACTCATATCACACCGCTACGACCACCTACCCTTGCTCCGTTCCCAGCCTGGGGGATTCAGCAGGAGCTGGTTGTATGAGTCTTGCCCGCCACAAAAGTAAGGAAATTTAGAAATCTTGAAAGAAGAAAATTTATTTTGGGTGAGAATATGGATTTTCGGGTATTGGTGAACAGATTACATTTCTCATAATTGTTGCTAAAAAGGCTACTTTAAACTATGGTTTAGCATTTTATATTAAAAGTAAGTTTAGTAGCGTTTCTTATTATATAATTATTCAAATAAAACCTATTCGGAAAATAATTTTTAAAATATTTATCCCCGTAATCCATCAGTTAAACTGATGGATTACGGGGACTATTTATTTAATAACCAGAGGCAAATGTTTGTTCAAAAACTCTACTAGCCCAACAACTACAATATTTTTAGATAATGGGTATGAATCGGTTTGTTGAGCAGTAATAATAAAATTATTAGAAGTTTTTAAATCGGAAATACTTTCTTTCATACCTTTAGAAACTGAAGGCGAAAGGGTTTGTTTTATTTCAATGCTTGCAACAGGTTTAATTCCTTTCACCAATACCAAATCCATTTCGCTACCATCGTGTGTGCGATAATAAAACGGTTGAATGGTGCGTGGCAATAAAGAAATAATTTGTTCTATTACATAACCTTCCCACGAATTACCTACGCCTGGATGCGATTTTAAACTTTTCGCATTATGTATGTCCAATAAATAATGTAATATGCCACTATCGCGTAAATATATTTTTGGCGTTTTCAATAATCGCTTTCGGGTATTGGCATAATAAGGCTGCAATTTTCTTAGCATAAAAGCGCCTTCTAAAAAATCTACATAACGATTTACTGTAGTGGGGCT
>CAYSGX010000599.1:0-1720 GCA_964430605.1 uncultured Chitinophagaceae bacterium | reverse complement strand
TGGTGCCCTGTAAACGCACAATGATAGGAATATTGATATTGCCGATATTTTTATAAGCATCTACCACGCCTTGCGCCACACGGTCGCAACGAACAATGCCTCCGAAAATATTAATCAAAATAGCTTTAACGTTAGGGTCTTTCATAATAATGCGGAAACCTGCTTCTACGGTTGTAGCATTGGCAGTGCCACCCACATCAAGGAAATTTGCAGGAGAACCGCCCGCCAGCTTAATAATATCCATAGTAGCCATAGCCAGGCCTGCACCGTTTACCATGCAGCCTACGTTGCCATCTAATTTCACAAAGTTCAGGTTGTATTCTCCTGCTTCTACTTCTGTAGGGTCTTCTTCAGTAATATCGCGCAAGGCAGCATAATCGGCATGGCGATATAAAGCATTATCATCTAAACTCACTTTAGCATCTACGGCTAAGATTTTATCGTCAGAGGTTTTTAATACCGGGTTAATTTCAAACATGGCCGCATCGCTTTCGGTATAGGCTTTGTATAATGCCGAAACAAATTTGGTCATTTCTTTCACCGCTTCGCCTTGCAAGCCTAAGTTGTAAGCAATTTTTCTGGTTTGAAATGCCTGTAAACCCACTTTGGGGTCAACCAGTTCTTTGTGAATTAAATGTGGCGTGTGTTCTGCCACTTCTTCAATCTCCATTCCGCCTTCGGTAGAATAAATAATTACATTTTTACCCGAAGCACGGTCTAACAATACGCTCATGTAATATTCTTTAGGCTTGTTAGGCCCATCGTAATATACATCTTGTGCTACTAAAATTTTATTTACTTTTTTACCCTGCGGGCCTGTTTGCGGGGTAATTAACTGCATACCTAAAATATTGGTGGCTTTTTCTTTCAAAGCATCTAAAGAAACCGCTACTTTAACGCCACCACCTTTGCCACGGCCACCTGCATGTATTTGCGCTTTTACTACCCAAACATTAGTGCCGGTTTGCGCTTGTAATTCTTTAGCCGCTTCAACGGCTGCATCTACTGTGTCAACAGAAATACCTTCCTGAATTCTTACTCCGAAAGATTTTAAAATTTGTTTACCCTGATACTCGTGAAGATTCATTTTTCTATATTATATGGTTCAATTAAAAAGCGTGCCGAAAATACATGATAATAACGAAACTGAAAAAGGCAAGGCTGTTTATAAATGATGTTTTTCGTTGCTCGACACATTATCTAAGTTCCATTTGAGCTGGGCGACAAAATCTTTCTGCCGCATTTTACAATGGGCAATAGTGCATATAGTGCAACTGGTAGCAATGCAGGGGTCTTGGTGAATAAAAAACTCTACGTTATTGGGCAGGTGATTATTCAGCATTTCATCGAGCAAAGTAATGTTGGCGTGTGCATTTTCTAAATTGCTATACCACGGAAGGGTTACATGGCAATCTATATGTAACGAAGCACCATATTTTATCACTCTTAAATTATGAATATCTATCCATTCAGGAATCCGGTTTTGCTGCAATATGGCTACAATCTTCTCAATTAATTCCACATCGGCTTCATCTAATATACCCGACAAGGCAGTTTTCACAATTTTATAGCCTGAATAAAGAATAAAACAACCCAGAATAATGGCTGCTATCTGGTCTATCCAAACAATATTGGTGAGCCAGATAAGCGCCAGTCCCGCTACTAAACCAATGGTAGTATAAGTATCAGTTTTGAGATGTTCGCCACTGGCAACCATTGC
>CAYSGX010000598.1:0-1738 GCA_964430605.1 uncultured Chitinophagaceae bacterium | reverse complement strand
CATTAAAATTTCAAAGGCTTTAATGTGCATATACATTTGCCCTTTATCATCGCTGGCGCCACGGGCATAAATTTTTTCGTTGCGAATTTGCGGCTCGAAAGGCGGTGTTTCCCATAGCTCGAAAGGGTCGGCAGGTTGCACGTCATAATGCCCATATACCAGCACGGTGGGCAGGCTGGCATCAATTATTTTTTCGCCATACACTATAGGAAAACCATCGGTAGGGCACGCTTCTACTTCATCGCAGCCGGCTTGCTCCAGCTTTTCTTTTATGTATTCTGAAGCCTCGAAAACATCATCGCGATAATCGGGATCGGCACTTACCGAAGGAATAGCCAATAACTCGAATAATTCATCTAAAAACTTTTCTTTATTTTTTTCAAAGTAGGCGCTGTGAGCTGACATGGCAGAATGTTTTAGTGCAAGCGAAATTAAGCAGAGTATTTTATATTTCTGTTTTCGGTTTTAGCAGATGCTAACCAACAGGCTAAACTGATAACTCTTTGTGAAACTTTGTGCAGGCTTTGCGTATCTTCGTGTAACAACTATAACACTAAGTTGCACAAAGAAACATCAAAGGAAACACTAAGAAATTAAACTACCTGAAAACTTTCGGGACATCTGAAGGCGAGTGATCTTTAGTACTGAACTTCCTACGAAACACAAAACTCTTGCTTGCGTGTAGGTGCTGTTGGCGGCTGGTTTACTTTTCAGCATATTGCATAATGTTAATTACTTGATTCCTTATTTTCTCAAACACAACTTCATCCTTTAAGTTCCTTTGATAACATTTACAATATTGTTCCCATGCTGCTTGTTGAAATTCAACTGCTTTAGATATTAGAGATTTGTCTTTTGGAATTGATTCTTCATAAAGCTTAGAGTATTCATCAGAAAGAGAATATAAGCTGTCTGAGATTGATTGACATTCACGCAATTCTTTAATTGAAATATCAAGATACTCATTGAAAATGTAAATGTAGCCTTCATTTAAGGATAATACTAAAATGCAGTCAGGTGGCAATAATTCGCCCGACTCTTGACCAAGGCTACCAATGCACCCGTATGTTTGACCACTTTTTGTGAATGATTTTCGCACGATTGAAAATGTTGTCGCATGGACTTCACCTCTGCCAAGTACAGAAGTGAAAATATTATCCAGTTGTTCTGTCGTTAAACTATCAAGGGAATTTATTCGGTTTCCTTTAAAGTAGTCAAAGAACAATGTTTTGGTTGTAACAACAATTTGCGGAGCATTTTTAACAACATTATTCTTGTTTAAGACAAGTCCATCAAGTCCTCCAAAACCCATGTCAGGCAAAAGTGTTTCTAAATTTATTTTTCCATTTTTAGAAATGTCGTCAATTCTTGCATCTTTTAATATTTTCCTGAGCATTTTTTCTAAAACCAAAAGCGAATCCTTATCTTGCTTGTCAAGCACAGCTTGGTCGAAGTGCTTTTTTGTTGATACTTCGAAATAATTAACATATCTGTCACGAATTTTAGAGTATTCTAACTCTTTACCAACTAAACTTGTTTGAGAACGAGTTGGAGTGGCTTCTTCTTCATTTTGCTTAATTGAATTTTTCCTTTCTTCAAAATTGCAAGATGTCAAAGTGAGAAAAAGAAATAGTGCTGTTAGTAATTCTCTCGTCATTATACTTGTTTGATTTATGTAGTCATATTCAAATTTTAGCAGTGCCACCCGAAACTTACCTCCAACGGTTTGCGGCTTGGC
>CAYSGX010000597.1:0-1742 GCA_964430605.1 uncultured Chitinophagaceae bacterium | reverse complement strand
AAGGTTGAAAGGCACTTCCTTTTTTCGTCTGGCTAAACTTTCTTCAAACCAATTAAATCCTGTGATTGTTTTGCCTTTGATTAAATACTCGCCATTAGATAAAAATCAAATCATTTCAACCTGAATACCGCCTCATCTTTGTTTATGCCGATAGTGGCTTCAGCAAGTTTATTAAATAGCTCAGTGTAATTTTGAATTACAATCTTATTATCTGTTTGGTCGAGATGTGCTTTTATCTTGTTTTCAATTTGCAGGTAATCATCTTTCAATAATGTAACCAGCAGAAAGTCTTTGTTTTCAGCAATGCCTTTTTCTTTAAAGCCTAAAAACTTATTGTAAGCCAGCGCAACAAAATTATCGTGCTTCACTTTTGCTTCAATTTCATTTATTCCGAAGAGATGAAAAAAAGTATCGAGCAAGTTTAAAGATGCCATAACGGGAATGGGCGAGCCTAAAAAATTATCTTCCCAAATAAATAATCCCGATTGCGCTTTTCTCTTTTCCCAATCAATTTTATTGGCGTGAATTAATCCTGCGAACACCCCTTTTTGTTCTATGATGAAATAAAAATCGCTGGTAGCATTTAGCGATTTGTACCATTCAACCTGCATGGCTTCCGTAATAAAATCGGTAAATTCCATTACGCGCTTTATCTTGTCGGTGTTGCGCCAATACCTTATTAATTCAAGGTGTTCGGGTTTTACGCTTATTAAGTTGATGCCATAGCGCGATATAATCATGCTTCATATTCTTTTATTATATAGATAGGTTTCGATGCGTCTTTTGAATATAACCGGGTTATATATTCGCCAATAATGCCTAACGCGAATAGTATTAAACTTGTAGAAAATGAAATGGCTACAATTAACGAGGTGAACCCTAATTCAGCATAAGAAAATAATTTCTGATAAATAAAATATAAGCCGAAAAAGAAAGTAACAATTGAAAAAAGTAATCCCATATAAGTCATCAACCGTAAAGGAATAATGGTGTAGCTGATTATATAGTTCATTGTCATTAATATCAACTTTAAAGTAGAATATTCCGATTTCCCTTTAAGGCTGTTATGGTGCTCTACAGTGGTGTGAGAAATGCTATCGGTGTACCAACACAAAATTTCATCGAGCAGTAGATTTTTTTGATAAACATTTTTAAGATTATCGGTTATTTCTTTTTTAATGAGCCTGAATGACGAGCCGTTGTGATAGGTAGAAGAGAATTTATAAAAAAACCAATTAACTATTTTGCTGCCGATATTCCGAAACCAACTATGCTTTTTACTTGGATATGTGCCATACACTAAATCTGCATTGGTTTCTTGCTGATGTACAATTAATTTTTTTATTTCAAATGGGTCGGTTTGCAAATCATCGTCAATGGTAATAATGTATTTTCCGTTTGTTTGATTAATGCCACAAAGTGTAGCTTTTTGCTGACCGGAATTTTTTGCCAGTTTATAAATCTTTACAGTATCTGAATGCTGTTTTTTTAATTCTTTCAACACCTGCCAACTATTGTCTTTACTGGCATCATCAACAAAAATTATTTCGAACGAAAGTTTCTGCAACACAAAAAAATCGGCAGTTTTTTGATATAATGCCTCCACTGTGTGGGCACCATTATATACAGGAACTACTACCGAATATTGAGGCATTTTGAAACTATATTTTATTTCAGAAATTAATTAAGTCAGGAACGGTTAGTTTTTCAGTCGCCAACAAAACACTGCCCCACGACAAACC
>CAYSGX010000596.1:0-1748 GCA_964430605.1 uncultured Chitinophagaceae bacterium | reverse complement strand
TTGCCGCTATGAGTACCATAAGGTTAGAGAATGGTTTGTAGCATTATTATCAAAGAAAGGTAGCCGAGGGGAAAAATAAGATGAGCGTACTCAATGCCGTTAGAAACAAAATAATTCACAGGATATTTGCAGTAATAAAAAATCAACATCTATACCAAAATCATTTGATTATGTCATAGAAATCAGAGAGACAATAACTTCATTAATGTGATGGTAAGTCTGTCAAACCATATCTATCTTTAGTACGCAGTTTGTCATATACCCGAAGTTTTTCGTTTTAACGCTTCCACCATAGCATTGGCTTTCAGCATACATTCTTCATATTCTTTTTCGGCCACCGAATCGAATGTAATGGCGCTTCCCACCTGAAATGATACATAGCGGGCTTCTTCATTATATAAAATGCTTCTTATAACCACATTGAAATCAAAATTTCCTTCGGGCGAAAAATATCCAACTGCACCTGAATATAAGCCTCTTTTAGTTTGCTCATATTTTTCAATATGTTCCATTACAATAACTTTGGGCGCGCCCGTCATAGAACCCATCGGAAAAGCCTTTTTAATAGCCTGTACACTTGTAGTGTCATTTTTTAATGCTCCGCTAATCGTTGAAATTAAATGATGCACCTTGCTAAAAGAATATACTTTAAAAAGCTCTTCCACTTTCACGCTTCCGGGCAGGCAGCTTTTTGCCAAATCATTTCTTGCCAAATCAACAATCATTACATTTTCGGCACGCTCTTTTGTATCATGCCTGAGTTGATTTTTTCTTTCGGCATCTTCTTCGCTTGTAACACCTCTTTTTACAGTTCCTTTAATGGGTTGCGAAATAATTTGATTTTCCTGCTTCATTAAAAAACGTTCGGGGCTTGAGCAAATTAAATACTTAGCGCCTGTTTTGTATAATGCCGCGAATGGCGATTTATTTATTTCATTCAGTTTTTCAAAAACCCGAAACGCGTCTAATGTTGTGCTTTCTGAATAAAACTCCATGCACAAATTCATTTCATAAAAATCTCCGGCTGCTATGTGTCGTCTTATTTTTTCTACTGTTTCAATGTATTGCTCTTTGGTGAAAAACGATTTTATTTCAGATGGCGCATTGCTTTTATCATCAAAATCATTTGCGGCATTCTTCTGTATTATTTGCCGGAAAACAGCTTCGGGACTTTCTGATAAAGAAGCTACCACTGCCACACGGGTATTCGCCTTTATGTAAATAACTGTTTCAGGCTGAAAAAAATATAAACCGGGGAAATGTAATTCATCTTTATTTTCAGAATAAAGTTTCTCGGTTTCATTTTTTAAGTCATAACCCAAGTGCCCGAAATACCAATCGTTTTCTTGCCGGATAAAATTTTCTAACCCACTGAAAGCATTGCCCGAATTGGCTTCTATCCATTTGCTGTTACCCGCCCCAACTAATAATTCATAATTACTGTGGTAATAATCCCGGTATTGATTATTGTCTAAATAACTAAATACCTCATACTGTTTAAGCCAGCATAAAACCTTTTGCTTAAATGCCGGAACATCAGAAATATCAATAGAATACAGGTATCTCACCAGGTAGCGTAATAATAAAAATTATGTGCAAATATGAAACTAAAAGTTCAGATAGAAATCTTTGGTCAGGGCTTTATTAGGCTTCTTCGGAAAATAGCGTGCTGCACTTGATGAGCGTTTGTCATGGTGTAGCGAGCCGGCAAAGAGATACAGCATTTAAACATTTTCTTTTTTTTTGCC
>CAYSGX010000595.1:0-1751 GCA_964430605.1 uncultured Chitinophagaceae bacterium | reverse complement strand
CCGATTAAGAAAAATTTGTAAATATCTATTGCCTGCTGAAACAACGAATAGTTTATCAATTGTTTTGTATAGTAAACATTTAAAAAATATGCTAAAAAAGAGATGAGCACGGACCCCGCAACCAAAAAAAGAACTCCAAATTTATATGTTGAAAACACCACTGCCACAATTATAATTTTTTTAATTATTTCAAGCCTGAAAAATGCGCCTGACCTGCCTTTAATCAATAGCAGATTAAGATTTATTACATGTAAAGGGAATAGTAATGCCGCAAAACACATAATCTGCAAAAGAGGAACGGAAGGCATCCATTTCTCAGTAATAGTCAGTATTATCAAAGGCTTCGCCAATAATGCCAGCAACAGCATTACAGGGGTGTTAATCATTACAGCCAATTTGGTTAATTTCCTGAAGGCAGCCCGCAATCTCTCAATATCATCCTGTATAGCAGACAAAGAAGGGGCTGTAACGGCCATTAAAGTACTCGTAATATTTGAAGAAACAATATTTTTATAACTGTCTGCTCTTGAATAAAATCCTAAATCGGCAGGTGAATACAACTTACCGATTATTATCGGATAAATATTAGAAAAGAGTGCATTCAGAATGGCTGAAAGGCTTAGTTTATAGCCAAATGAAAATAGTTTTTGAAAAACAGTTTTTGAAAAATTATACGGAGCGGGTATAAATTTAGATTTATATGTAATAAACATTGTTCTGATAAAAACAGCAGATAACGACTGAGTTACCAATGCCCATACTCCGAAGCCGCTATATGCCATATAAATTCCTACACTTCCTGAAATCACTACGGCAGGCACGGTAATGACTGCCATTTTTTTAAAATGTAATTCTTTAGAGAGTATTACGTTGGGTACCAGCCCCAAAGCATTAATCATAAACCCTAAAGACATTACCCTTATAATATCCGTTAATCTATTTTCATTATAAAACTTCGATATATGAGGCGCTGAAAAGAAAAAGAAAATTATAAGTAATAAAGCAATAAGTATATTAAAAGCCGATGCTGTATCATAATATTTTTTATCTGCATTTTTTTCCCGGATTAATGCAGTTCCCATACCGCCATCAATAATTGCTGAGCTTAATGCCGTAAATACCACCACTATTGCCAATAATCCATATTCTTCAGGCGAGATTATTCTAGCTAGTACAAGCCCTATGGCAAAACTTGCCGCCTGTGCGCCAATATCTCCGGCAAACTTCCATATCAATGCATTAAACGACTTTTCTTTCAGACGCTCCATTTAAAATAATGAGATGTTGATTTGTTAACTGTAAATTGAATTATATTTATAAGTCAAAACCTCAAAAATATGTATTCTAATTGGCGTTTGGTTAAGCACATAGTAATACTCGCTTCAAAAAGCACTTTTCTACATCTGAAATGTTTATCTATTTTATTATACATTATCTTGCTGAGCCATGAAAACATTGCTTCAGCACAAGGAAATGGCGCTAATCTAGTGTTCCCCAAAAACGGAGCGGTATTAGGTAACGCTTCCGTTAATTTTGAATGGTCACCGGTTAATGGAACTTTATCTTATGACCTTGAATTAGATACCACTTCTACTTTTACTGCCCCCTTCCTTTCGGTCAATAGTATAGCTGCTACTACTTACAATACACTACTTGTTGATTACAAAACTTATTATTGGAGAGTTAAACCTGAAAACGGTATTTGGTCGTCTATATTCAGTTTCAGATTATTTTCACCGACTTCCCTCAGC
>CAYSGX010000594.1:0-1769 GCA_964430605.1 uncultured Chitinophagaceae bacterium | reverse complement strand
AGCGAAAGTATCAGCTTGCTAACGCAAGCCGATATTGTCGTTACAAATCCGCCTTTTTCATTGTTTCGTGAATACATTGCTCAACTTATCGAGTACGACAAAAAATTTGTAGTAATCGGACATCAAAACGCCACCAAATACAAGGAAATTTTTAGACTTATAAGGGATAATAAAATTTGGTTAGGAAACGGATTTAAAGGTGGAGCTGGTCATTTTATCAATGAACATTATGAAGATTACGCAACTGCAACCGACCGTAAAGAAGGGATGATTAGAGTTTCGGGTGTTCATTGGTTTACAAATCTTGACCTAAATAAACGACACGAAGATTTAATCCTTTATAAAACTTACAACGAGGAAGAATATCCCAAATACGATAATTACGATGCAATCGAAGTAAGTAAAACAAACGAAATTCCAATCGACTACGATGGAGTTATGGGAGTTCCAATTACTTTTTTAGACAAATACAATCCCGACCAATTCGACATTGTTGGTATGACTTCGGGCAGAGATGAATTTGAAGCGACACCAACGAAAAAATATATCAATCCAAAGCAGCATAACGAAAACGGAACTATAACAAACGGAAGTAAAGCAAATACCAGTTCAACTATTCTTTACAAAACCAAACCCGAAGGAGTTTACTACACAGCGGATAATGCTGACGGATATTTGAAAGTACTTTATACCCGATTTCTAATCAAAAGAAAATAATAATGAACATAGAACTGAAAGAAATTACGATAGGTGAATTAACGAACGGATACGAGGACAACAATGAAAATGGCGTGGTTGGTTTTGGTGGAAAACTTGACATCCGTCCTCCCTATCAACGTGAATTTATTTACAAGGACAAACAGCGTGAAGCTGTTATTGACACGGCAACAAAAAATTTTCCATTAAATGTAATGTATTGGGCTGTTCGTGAAGATGGAAATTTTGAAGTTATAGACGGACAACAAAGAACAATCTCAATCAGCCAATTCGTTGAGGGCGATTTTGCATACAAAAACAGGTTTTTTCACAATTTGCAAAAAGACGAACAAGAGCAAATTTTGAATTACAAATTGATGGTTTATTTGTGTAGCGGAACAGATAGCGAAAAATTAGATTGGTTTGAGACGATAAATATTGCAGGAGAAAAATTAACTGCTCAAGAATTAAGAAACGCTGTATATTCAGGTTCTTGGGTTTCTGATGCCAAAAGATATTTCAGCAAAAACAATTGTGTTGCTTATGGTTTAGGTAGCGATTATTTAAATGGTTCAGCAATTCGTCAAGACTATTTAGAAACTACAATAGGTTGGATTTGTGGCGATGCCAGTAATGACGGTATAAAAAACTATATGGCAAAGCAACAACACGAGCCAAACGCAAACGAACTTTGGCTGTATTTTCAAAATGTCATAAATTGGGTAAAAGTTGTTTTCCCAAAGTACCGAAAAGAAATGAAAGGTATTTCGTGGGGCTTTTTGTACAATGAATTTCACAAACAAAGTTTTGACTCTAAACAATTAGAAAAACAGATTTCAGAACTAATGCAAGACGAAGATGTAACCAACAAAAAAGGCATTTACGAATACGTTTTGACAGGCAAAGAACGGTTTTTAAACATTCGTGCATTTACGGACAACCAAAAACGTGAAGCCTACGAACGACAAAAAGGAATTTGCCCAGTTTGCACAGAACATTACGAAATTAGCGGAATGGAAGGCGACCACATTACACCTTGGCATTTAGGCGGAAAAACTTCGGCTGACAATTGC
>CAYSGX010000593.1:0-1777 GCA_964430605.1 uncultured Chitinophagaceae bacterium | reverse complement strand
AACGGACTAAAGTCCGCAAGACATATAAGGGCTTTAGCCCGGTTTTAAAAGAAAAGTCCTTTGGTCATAATTAGCAATGGGTTTCAACCCATTGTGAAATTGAAAAAATCATAACCCATCATAATCATCTGCACTATCAGCGTTCCATTCAGCCCCTGCGTTTGTGATTATAATTTTATGGTCATAACATATACGGTAACCCATTCATAATTCATGTTATTACAACAAAGGGTTTACACAAAAATCTTTAAGCCGGGCTTTAAGCAAGGCACGCATTTCTGCCGCTACCTTTAAAGGTTGGGCAATTTCATTTAAAACAACAAAACCATTTTCCTGATACATTATCACCTGCGCCAAATTAATAAGGCAACTTTTATTAATTCTGAAAAAGCCGTGCAACTGCAATTTATCTTCATAAAAACCAATGCTTTTAGCCACATACAAGGCGTTATTTTTCACCGGGACTTTTAAAGCATATTCATTAGTAAAATAAATATGGCTGTAAACATTCTTTGCCGATATATAAATAATGTGATGCAAACAAGGGTAAACACGGCACACCGTTCTCTTATCATAATCCATATAGCTTATTTCAATGAGGCTTTGCTGAACATTGGTTATCTCAAAAAAACTATTGGTTAATGGGCTGCTTCGTCCGGCTATCATGCCGTAAATAAAAAAAATACACGCTGAATTATCTTGGGAAAAAACAGCTATAAGTTTTTTTTAAGCCCTACTATGAAACCCACCAGCGATATTCTATACCTGTTATTACAAGAGTTAAATCAAGATAAATTCAAGCGGTTTATTTCGTTCACCAAAGCGTTTTATGCTGAAAAAACTTTAAAGCAAATCATAAAAATTGCCACCACACTGCAAAAACAAACGGACTTTAATGAGGCCCCGTTAAAAAAGCAAATAGGCAACAGCTACAAAGAATTAAAATCTAAAACCTACTATAGCCTGCTCGATTTTTTAAGAACAGACAATAAGAACAAAAGCTTTTTAGACATACACGCTATTATTGATTATGCCTTACTGATGCAAGATAAAAGCCACTGGCACGAAGCCGCCCGGTTTTATGAAAAGGCAACTCAATGGGCAGCTACTAATCAATGCGATATTTACCGGCTACTTGTTGTTGCTCATAAAAGCTGGAGTGTTTACAAAGCCCATAAAGAAAATGCCCCGCTCCGGGCCGTTACACTGGCACAGGAAAACCGTGGTTTATCGGAAAAATATTACCGTGCGTCAAAAACATATTTCGGTTACACCTTTGTTGCCGAAATAATTTTCAGAACCTACCTGCTTCGCAACTTAAACGATTTAGATGCTGTTCAGAAAACATTAGTAGAACTAAACAGTATCGAGAATATCAGGCAAGGCGTTGAGGCGCATAATATGTCTATGGCTAAAGAATGGTGTTTACAGCTTTTGGGCAACTATAAAGAAGCATTTAATTTAGAACAGAAAGTTTTTAACGATTACTACAATAATTATAGCCGGAACAAAACTTCATTTAAGCCCCTTATGGCATCGGCATTCATGAATTATATTTCGGTATGTGCATGTGCGAAAAATAAAAACGCTTATTACACCGCCCTTAATCAGTTTTACGATTGTTTCAGCAATGATTTTGAAACCAACCCGCTGCTGTATCTGGCATATCTGACTTTCAATATTCAAAAAGCAACCTGCTTCAATGAATCATCCAATTTAGCCCTTGGCTTATCACAACTGGAAACCGTTTACAACAAAATTCCAAAAGGAAGCATAG
>CAYSGX010000592.1:0-1783 GCA_964430605.1 uncultured Chitinophagaceae bacterium | reverse complement strand
TGAATTGGCAATGGCAATTTTCGCTTCGTTTTCACCCTGAACGGCAACGGCATTTGCTTCGGAAGTTTTTACCCTGTTATCGCGCTCTGCAAGGGCTTTACCGATAGATTCATCTTTAGATGCTTCGGCAATGCTTATTTCCCTGTCTTTTTGCGTAACGGCAATTTTAACATCTCTGTCTCGATGCGTTTCGGCAATGCTTACTTCCCTTTCCCTGTCTGCCATTGCCTTACCTGTTTCCCCGATTTTTTCCTGCTCGGCAACACTGATTTTTGCTTCGTTGATTGCTTTGGCGGCAGCTTCTTTACCTAACGCTTCTATATAGCCCGATTCATCTTTTATATCGGTTACGTTTACGTTGATTAATTTCAGCCCGATTTTCTTTAATTCGGTATCAACGTTTTTAGAAATATTGTCTAAAAATTTATCTCTGTCTGAATTAATTTCTTCAATGGTCATGGTGGCAATCACCAAACGCAACTGACCGAACAAAATATCTTTCGATAGTTCCTGAATTTGCTCGGGGACTAAGCCCAACAACCTTTCCGCAGCGTTATTCATGCTGTCTGCTTCGGTAGAAATAGCAATGGTAAATCTGCACGGAACATCAACCCTGATATTTTGGCGGCTCAACGCATTGGTTAAATTTGCCTCAATAGAAATAGGCTTTAAATCGAGATAAGCAAAGTCTTGAATTACAGGCCAAATGAATGCCCCGCCTCCATGAATACATTTTGCGGAAGTGCCTCCTGTGCGACCATAGACTACCAAAATTTTATCAGACGGACATCTTTTATAACGCGATACTAATGCTGAAGTAGTAATGAAAATAACTACTACAAAAACTACTATTAAAATAATGGGGCTAATCATGTTGGCTTTAGGTGTTTTTACTTTTTAAGAAATTTTTTCTACAACAACCAGATTGTTGTCTATGGCTTTTAAAACTTTAACTACTGTTCCTGTTTCAATTTTTTCATTTTCGGTAATTGCTTCCAGTTCGTGAAACGCGCCTTTTACGCTAATCTGGATTTTCCCTTTTCCGCTTTTGTTTTCGGGAATGCTTAAATAAACATTTGCAGTTTTTCCGACTGTATTTTTAATATCGAACGAATTGTTTTCTACTAATTTTTGCAACTGCCTGATGATGATAAAAAATACCGCTACGAAAATTGCGCCTGTAACAACTGCAAAAGCAATGAGCAAAAAACGGTTACTTATTATTCCGAAGAAAGTAATACCCGCCCAACTGAATCCCAACAGAAAATTAATCAGGTTTCTGAGAGAAAATAATTGAAATGGTGCATCACCGCCTTCAAAGCCTCCGTCAAAATCTGCTTCTATGCCATCGGAAGCGTCCATACCGATAAATGTCATAATGCTTTGAATAACAAATATCAAACTGGCAGGTATGGCAATGTACCACAATATCTGCAAAAAAGGGTCTAAGCCGTTTAAAAAATCCATGACGGTAAAAATATCATTTTTTATCTTCCAAAGATACTTCTGTGTATGTGTTTAGCGTATTTTATCAATTATCCCCCCCTGCCCCCCCTCAAAAAAAGGGGGGGACAAGGCTTTCCCGAACCTTCAACAGTTTTGCTTTTTACCAAAGTAAGGTGCTGTGAACCTGTCCCCCTTTGGCGTAGGTTATGTGTGGTGGCGAAGGGGGCAAGGGGGATGATAAATGTTAAACACATATTCTGTTGAAGCAGTTACTCTGTTTTGAAAATTTATCCAATAATTATCAACATTTTTTGCTTCCGAAAACGGCTGAAATGAG
>CAYSGX010000591.1:1085-1808 GCA_964430605.1 uncultured Chitinophagaceae bacterium | reverse complement strand
TTATAATAGAAGTCGTAAGCATACATCCTGTTTTCGGGTTGTGCATTCCACATTAAATAATCAAAAATTTTCTGTCTTTCATGTTGTCCAATATTTAAAATCAATTCATCAATAGTTCTATCTTCGTTTTTATAGCTATCAATAAAATCTGGTGTGCTTTCAATAATCAACATAAAATCGAGCTTGCCTTTCAAGAAATTCAGATAAAAATCGGGCTGATAAAAATCAAATGCCCCATAGCTAAAAATAATATCCATCCCGGTGTTACTATCATAAACTCTTATTGCACTATGGCCAAAAGCACTGTACAGTTCATTTCCGGATGAACATGTTAACAAACTTATTGTGCTATTTTCAGAAAGGGTAATATTATTACTATTAACCGTTTTGTAAAAAATACATACAGAAAAAAATAAACTGAGTTTTGATAAAATAAGTAACGGCTTCATTAATCTCTAACAGGGTTTTTAAATGTAATAATGCTTAATTAAGAATGTAAATTTTTCTGCCTAAAAAATGCCATTAAACAGTTTGTGTAAAAATAAATATTTATTGTTTCGATGCCTGTATAATACAATTTTGGGTATGACTTTTATATTTTGACTACTGCCACTATGATACCGGCTACAGTGCTGGGCATGTTGCCGGGCTATATGCTACTATTCACCTAACCCTGTCAATAATTAATTACTTTACAAAAAGAAAGGTTATTCCCTTGAAGGG
>CAYSGX010000591.1:0-1075 GCA_964430605.1 uncultured Chitinophagaceae bacterium | reverse complement strand
GAAGCCTTCCTTTTCTGTTGAAACGAAAAAACCTATCATAAAAAAGAGGCTGTCTCAAATACTGAAACAGCCTCTTTTCTTATAAGAACATTCAATTAATTATAATTACCCATTCATCGAAGCCATAAACTCTTCGTTGCTCTTGGTTCCTTTCATGTTTTGTAATACAAAATTCATGGCCTCTTCGGCAGTCATATCGGCAAGGTGCTTGCGTAAAATCCACATCTTTTGCATTATATCACGGTCTAACAGCAAATCGTCTCTTCTGGTAGAAGAAATGGTAATGTCGGCAGCAGGGTAAATACGCTTGTTAGAGAGCTTACGGTCGAGCTGCAATTCCATATTGCCCGTGCCTTTAAACTCTTCAAAAATTACTTCATCCATTTTAGAGCCGGTATCTACCAGCGCGGTTGCCAGAATAGTTAATGAACCGCCATTTTCAATTTTACGGGCAGCGCCAAAAAACTGCTTAGGCTTGTGCAGCGCGTTAGCTTCTACACCACCCGACAATACTTTACCCGATGCCGGGGCAACCGTGTTGTGCGCACGGGCCAAACGGGTAATAGAATCTAACAGAATTACCACATCATGCCCGCATTCTACCAAACGCTTCGCTTTTTGCAACACAATGTTAGAAACCTTTACATGCTTTTCGGCAGGCTCATCAAAAGTAGAAGCAATCACTTCGGCCTTTACACTGCGCTCCATATCGGTTACCTCTTCAGGCCGTTCGTCAATCAGCAATACAATTAAATATACTTCGGGATGGTTGCCGGCAATGGCGTTGGCCACATCTTTCAGCAACCAGGTTTTACCCGTTTTAGGCTGTGCCACTATCAAGCCTCTTTGCCCCTTGCCTATTGGCGTAAACAAATCGATAATTCTGGTAGCATATTCATCGGGCTTGGTAAACAGGTTCAGTTTTTCCTGCGGAAACAATGGCGTTAAATAATCAAACGGCACACGGTCTCTTATCTCTTCGGGTTTACGGCCGTTAATCGTTTCTACTTTCAGTAAGGCAAAATATTTCTCGCCTTCTTTTGGCGGGCGGATACAACCACGCACATTATCCCCT
>CAYSGX010000590.1:0-1809 GCA_964430605.1 uncultured Chitinophagaceae bacterium | reverse complement strand
GGTATTCGGCAGGCATCCAGTCGTGCGGCTCGATTTTTTCGCCACGCGCAATGCGGGCTTCAAATGCTTCCAACTTTTCAGGGTCGTCCTGAACGGCATTCAGTCGCTGAATGTCTTCGGGGGTTAAGTGTGCGCTTCCGTACATTTTATTTATGATTTATGATTTCGGATTTATGATTTTTTGTCCATAGACCATAGGCGATAGTCCATAGCGGGTTTGGTGTTTTAATTTGTGCTGTTTGTTTTTCATTTTTTGTTATAAGTGTTGTTTTAATATTTTGTTCAATTCGTCTGATTTATTCAATGTCATTAAATGACCACCGTTTTGAACTGTTACATTACAATTTACAAATCTTAAAGGTAAAATTCTGTCGCTCGTTCCGTGAATATGAAAAATATTTTTGGTTTGCGTTTCATTTGTCCATCGAACAATTTTGTCAATAGCCCACTTTAAAAAGTTTGGGTCTGTGTCAATAAGGATTTGTTTTAAAAGTTGCTTGTCAAATGTTGAACTTATTCCGAAAAACCAATTTGTTATAAAATTTGAACTTTTTAAAAGTCTTGTCGGTAAAAGCTTATGTAATCCAACTTGTCCAATTAAACGATAGTAAAAAGGTATTTCCTTTTTTGTCTTGGCAGAAGCAATTAAAATAACTTTTTCCGTATCAATTTGTTTAGCGACTTCAATAGCCATAAGTCCACCAAATGAAAGTCCAACTAATGTTGGTTTATTTGTCGTTATTTGGTCAAGAAGCTGCATAGCGTAATTCTCAATAGTTTCTTTGTTTTGAGGAACATGCCATTTGATAAAAGTTGTTGAGAATCCGAAAAAGTCAAGTCGTTGAAAACCCCTTTCGTCTGCTCCAAGTCCACTAAATACATAAAGCTCTTTTGCCAAATCTTTATCTTTTTATGTATCGTTGTTTTAACTGTTTTATATCTCACATCTCACTACACTATCGGAATAGTTTTTTCAATTCTTCATTATTAATGTTTATCATTTTGAATTAACCACTTTCCATCTATGGACTATGGTCTATCAACTATGAACTATCCCAAACACAAACGTTTCCACAATATTCCCCACAATATCTTTCTGTTTCAATTTTCCTTTCGGGTTATACCATTCGTGAATACTGTTGAGCATGGCAAATAACAATTTGATGCTGACGTGCGCATTCACTTCGTCAAACTCACCGCTTTCAATACCTGCTTCAATAATGCTGCGGAATTGTTTTTCGTATTTGTTCCGCAAGCTCTTAAATTCCGATAATGACGGCTCGCTCAAATGTTTCCACTCGTAAAAAAAAACGGTGGTGGCATCTAAATTGTTCAGTATCACATTTACGTGCGCATCAATGGCTGATGATAGTTTTTCTTCCGCAGTGGTTTCTTCTTCCAAAACATTCTGCAACGCATCAAAAAACTCATCTGCGATGCGGAAACAAATATTCTGTAACAGTTCTTCTTTCGACCTGACATGACTGTAAAGACTTGCGGGTTCAATGCCTACTTCTTTCGCCAAATCGCGCATGGAAGTAGCGGCATAACCTCTTGTTCTGAAAAGGTTTTGTGCTATTTCATTGATTTGTTCCTTTCTGTCGAATAATACTTCTGCCATAAATTTCACGCAAAGACACTAAGGCGCAAAGAAATTGATTTACAACCTAACGTTCGTTAGGCGAAAGTAAGCATAGTTTTTCTTTTCTGCAAATATTTTTTGTTAGACCTCTATCATAATTCAAAGAGTGATGAAAAAAGTCAGCATATTGAAAAGGTTAGGCGTTATAAAGTTGAAAGGTTATAAAG
>CAYSGX010000589.1:0-1812 GCA_964430605.1 uncultured Chitinophagaceae bacterium | reverse complement strand
TTATACTGAAAGTAGTTAAGATTCCGAAGGAAGCGAAACGTACTTTCAGTTAATATCGAAGGTTTCGTCCCTCAGCATAAACTTCGGAAGCATCTCTAAATTATCAAGAGATTCCTCGTTCCTGTCAATGACATATCACAAAACTGTCTGATAATAAATTAGTTTAAAATTTTATTTATTAGCAAATATACTTTTCTCAGGGGCATTTTTTGATTGCCTTAATTCTTTGTTCTTGCTGCCTCTCCCGCGGGAGAGGGGTGCGCATTGATTTAAGTGTTGTTATATACTTCAATGGGGTGAGGCTTATTTTGCAATTTTTGAATATCAGGCAAAATATTTCGAACAGAAATATTTTTATTTTATGTTATAGACCCAACTCATATTGATGTTGCTTCCTCCCACCAACAGGCGAAGATTTGCACCGCCAGTACCTTGCTTAAAATATACCCGGCAGCGAAGCATATCGCCTGCTGCTACTGTAACCGTCCAGGTAGCTATTGTGGGTGCTTGTTCATACTGCTGGTACAGGAGCCTCTGTTGCATATTGGCGGGGTTTCCATCATTCAAAGACCCGGCATAAAAAGCGCCTGCGTCATCTACAATGCTGTTATTACCGGCATTTCTCGGCATGCTGAAGGTATGTGTGCCCGCAGCAGGGAATATAATATAAAAATCATAAATCAAAGCAAAATTAGTACCTCCTCCAAGCCATCCGTCTTGATCTATCCTAGGATAATAGGGGTTTATATTATTAGGATCTCCTGATGCAGAATAGGGAGATCCGTTATTGAGCACATTTCCGCTGCCAAAATTTCCGTTGGGAAAAGGCAGCCCGTATTCATCAGTATTGGTAAAATTACCTGCCCAAGTATTTCCGGCATAGTTTACCCTTCTTACATATACAGTATATTTCTCTCCGGGATAGACTGAAGGAGCGGTAGTCAGTGTGCCGTTAGCCGTAGCATAAACCGATCTTGTGCCTGTACCTGCAAGACTATTGGCAATTACGTTGCCCGAGGTGGTACTTAAAGCAATATTACCGCCCGAAATTTCATTGCCGATTGTCCAGTCATTAGAAGCTCCAGTGGGAAACCCGGTATAGGCTTTTCTTCCTGCCGCGAAACCATCGGGATACCATTGAATATAAGCATGGTCAGTACCTTCCAGGTTCATGGTAGCCGCGTTTTGTGTTACATGAAAGCGAGTTTTAGGATCTGTGTTTCCAATACCTACATTACCCGTTCTGCCGATAGCTCCCGTTTGATTAGCGCTGCCATTCCATGTAGGGTCGGTTTCGGTAAAAGAAGTTAAATAATTGGGTGTCCACCATTCAACAGTAGTTCCGTTGGTTCTCAGGATTTGTCCACCCGTTCCGGCTGTTATTCTTGTAAGTGGAAAAGTACCTGTGGTAATCTTAGAAGCGTCTAAATTAGGAATATCTGCTGCTGCCAGTGAAGCGCCTACAGTAGCTCTTCCGTATTGGTCAACGGTGAGTTTAGTATATGTACCTGCTGTTACCCCGCTGTTGCTCAAGTCTAAGGGATTACCTGAAGTACCATTACCCGTTAGTCGGGCATTTACAGAAACAGTTGAAAGTTTATTATTAAAGCTGTTCCAATCGGTAGCGGAAAGATAACCGTTGGTAGAAGTATTAGCTTGTGTAAGCGAAATAACCGGAGTAGCACCGCCTGTACTCGATAAAGGTGCGCTGGCTGAAACACTTGTTACACCTGCACCTCCTGTTGATAGTTTTACCCACGAAGGTGCAACATCAGTTCCGCTGTTATAATATACCCCCACACCATCAGCAAA
>CAYSGX010000588.1:0-1822 GCA_964430605.1 uncultured Chitinophagaceae bacterium | reverse complement strand
CCGGCAAGGAAATTTGCTGCAGCGGCTGCGCCCTGTGCAAAACCCAATCGTGAATGGGCGGTGTGCTCTATTTTAATAACATCTATTTCAGAATTGTATTCAACTAAATGGGTGCCCGGCACATGTGGCTCTCTCAAAGAAATAATAGGTAATTCATTGAGTTTATCGGTTTCTTGATTTACCCAATTATCAAATCGTGAAATTTCGCCTAACACGCCTTCTGCCAATGTAATGCCTGTGCCGCTTGGCGCGTCTTTCTTTTCGGTATGATGAATTTCGGTAAGTTTCACCTGATATTGAGGATGTTGATTCATTAGCCTCGCTAATACTTTATTTATTTCAAAGAAAATATTCACGCCAATACTAAAATTTGAGGCATAAAATATCGCCTGATTTTTAGTGGCACAAAGCGTTTTAATTTCTTCCAGTTGAGCATACCATCCTGTAGAACCAACTACCACGGGCACATTTGCTTCAAAACATTTTTTTATGTTCTCTACTGCTACATGTGGTGCGGTAAATTCTATGGCAACATCGGCTTTTGAAAGATTTTCTTTCTCCAGAAGTTCAATATTGCTTTCGTCTATGCGATATAAAACTTCCATTGTTCCTGCATAATCTTTTTCAATAACGCCTTCAATGGCTTTGCCCATTTTTCCGTATCCTATTAAAGCTACTTTTATCATCTTTTAGTTATCAGTTTTAAGTTTTCAGTTATCAGTTTTCTTGGCGGCTTTGTGTCTTAGCGTGCAACTTAATTTTCCAATTCTAAAACCTTAATCCCACTTTCACGCCTGTATAATTATTCGCTCTGCTATGGTATTCTAAAACAGGCGCTACCCGCAAAGATAAATTATCGCTTACATCAAATTCAAATAAATGGGCATCGACTGTGGCATCTACAATGTTGAGTGCATACCACACCACCGTTAATATTACCGATAAGTCTAAATTTCTTCTGTAACCTCTTTTCAAAGATCTTAAATCTTCGTTGCTGTATTCCCCAACATATTTATCTATTGTGGCAGAATCGCCATCTACTCGTAGTTTGTAAGCTTCGTTATATTCTTTGTAATTTTTTGCATTGGTTCCAATCCAGAATCCCAAACCTGCAAAGCCTGCATATACAATTGGAATTTTCCAGTATTTTTTATTGTAGGCTTGTCCCATGCCGGGTAAAACGGCAGAAAATAATGCGGCTTTTTTAGGAGAATGTTTTGCTTTAGTAGTGTCTGAAATATTTTCTTTTACAGAATTTTTTGCTATAGCTGTATCCTTTGCAATTGTAGCACTATCAGTAACTACAAGTTTTTGTATAGGTGTGGTATCTAAAAGAATTGCTCCTCTTATGTAAGAACTATCAGCTAAACCAAATTCTAATTTTTGTGCCGAAATTTTTTCAGTATTCAAAAAAAACAAGATAACGCTAAACCATTTCAGCATACAATAAAAATGGCTGGTGAAATCACCAACCATAATATTAATTGCCTTAATTTTTTTATTCCTCAATTTTCAATTTTCTTATTTACCTAAGATGTCTAAAATGCGGTTTAAATCATCATCAGAATAGAAAGTGATAGTAATATCGCCACTTTCATTTTTATTCAGCTTTAATTGCACTTTAGTTGCCAATAACGTAGAAAGCTCGTCTTGTATTTTACGGTAGGCCAGTGGCATTGCTGCTTTATCGGTTTTTCCGGTGCCTTGTGCAGGTTTTTTGTCTTTATAAAGTTTAGCCAATTCTTCTACCTGACGAACGCTCAATTCTTTTTTGATGGCTTCTTTGAAAATATCTAACTGCGCTACAGGGTCTTCAATATTA
>CAYSGX010000587.1:0-1828 GCA_964430605.1 uncultured Chitinophagaceae bacterium | reverse complement strand
AGATGTAGAAGATATTCTGGAAGAAATACACAGCGAAAAGCAGATGCTGCTGTTTTCAGCAACCATGCCCGACAGAATAAAGCAGATTGCCAATCGCTTTATGAATAATCCTGAATTTATTTCGGTGAAAAAAGAGCAGCTCACTACCGAAATGGTGAAGCAAACCTATTATGCAGTACCTCATAAATCTAAGTTTGAAGCCCTTTGCAGAATTATAGATACGGAAGATAAATTCTACGGACTGGTTTTTTGCAATACCAAAGCCGAAACAGACGATGTTACCCGTTGGCTGATTGAGCGCAACTATGATGCCGATGCCCTGCATGGTGATATTGCACAACAGCAACGCGAAAAAATTCTGAAACGTTTTAAATCAAGGCAAATTAAAATTTTGGTTGCTACCGATGTAGCTGCAAGAGGTATTGATGTAAACGATTTAACACACGTAATTAATTTAGGCTTGCCGCAAGACCCTGAATCTTATGTGCATCGTATTGGCAGAACAGGCCGTGCAGGTAAAGAAGGCAAAGCCATTAGTATTGTAGATAGAGATGGTTTAGGTAGAATAAAATTTATTCAGAAAATGGCTAAGTGCGAAATTGAGAGAGCATGGTTGCCACCGGTTGAAGAACTGGCCGAATTGAAAAAGACTAAAATTCTTAGCGAGCTCGATAGCATTCTTGACCATGAACTAGATGAGCAGTACATGCAAATGTCTTATAAGCTTTTGGCTGAAAATGAGCCCGAACAAATTGTAGCGGCATTATTGAAAAAAGCTTATCGCTACGATTTAGATATTAAGAACTTCGAGACCATCGCGGAAATTAAACCCGATGCTTTAGGTAAATTACCAAGAGGCGAGCGCAGCGATAGAAATACCCGTGGCAAAGGCGATAGAAACGAAAAGAGTGATAGGAACGAAAGAACCGGCAGAGGTAGAGGTAGCAGTGAAGATTACGGTAAAGTACGTTTGTTTTTTGCCCAAGGAAAAAATGAGTCAATGTCGCCACAAAAGATGTTGAAGTTTTTCAACGATGAGTTTCCCGGTGAATTTATTAAAATAGACGATATCAGAGTATTGGAAAGTTTCTCTTTCCTGTCTGTTTCTCCCGATGATTCTGAAATGATTTTAAAACATTTCAGCAAAAAGTCTAAAACAGGCGGAAGAAAACCAATGATTTCTAAAGCAAAATCGTAAATGACGCAGACATTAATATACGTAGCATTGGGTGGTGCATTTGGCTCAATGCTGCGTTTTATTTTAAGCTATTTCTTGGCACAGTACAAAGTTTTTAAAGTTGCCCCAGGCACTTTAGTGATAAATCTTATCGGCAGTTTTTTAATAGGTTTACTCATCAATACCACAGTAAAAAGTGCGCAACACGAAAATGTCCACTTTTTTTTAATCACAGGAGTGATAGGCGGCTTCACTACTTTTTCGGCCTTCTCGTTAGAAAATATGTATTTGCTTAAAGATGCCGAATACAAATACTTGCTGCTGAACATTATCGTACAAACTTTTGGCGGTTTACTTTTAGCTTTTGCAGGATACTCATTAGGCAAGGCTTTCAACTAATTTTTTTCTGCTTTTAATATTAAATAAGTATTGTTGTTGCTTCTGTGCTTTATTCCGATTTTTGCCCCATGAAAAAAACACTGCTGTTATTCTGCCTGATATTTTTTAGTTTTTTTGTTAAAGCGCAAGATGATTTGTTAGTGCCCTATAGAAAAGGCGACCAATGGGGTTTTGCTGAAAGAGATAAAAAAGTTTTTATTACGCCACAGCACGATGAAGTGTTTCCGTTTAAAAATGGTTTTGCGAAAGTGC
>CAYSGX010000586.1:1408-1828 GCA_964430605.1 uncultured Chitinophagaceae bacterium | reverse complement strand
AAGAAGAAGAAATAGCATACTTCGCTTACCCATTTCTTTTAAAAATCGTATCTCCCAAGCCGGTTGTTAAAGTTTCGAGCCAATCGAAATTTTAGCAATTGGCTTTTGGTATTGTATGAATTACTAAAATATTTTTTTCCTCAGTAAAAAATAAACCCTGCGGAAAAGGCTAAACTTTTTGATGTGAACAGAGAACTAATAGTAAACGCCACGCCCAAAGGCATTGATATTGCCTTGCTGGAAGAAAAAGAATTGGTAGAGCTGCACCGTGAAGCGGGTGATAAACAATTTTCTACGGGCGATATGTATTTGGGCAAGGTGGGCCGCATTGTGCCGGGGCTGAATGCTGCCTTTGTAGATGTGGGTTATGAGAAAGATGCCTTTTTACATTATACCGATTTGAGTCCGGCAATTAAGAGT
>CAYSGX010000586.1:0-1398 GCA_964430605.1 uncultured Chitinophagaceae bacterium | reverse complement strand
CTGAAGCGAGGGCAACACATTTTGGTGCAGATTTTAAAAGAACCAATTTCTACCAAAGGGCCAAGACTTACCTGCGAACTTACTATTCCCGGCAGATTTATTGTGCTGGTACCTTTCAGCAATACTATTGGTATTTCAAAAAAACTATCGAACCCCGAAGAGCGCAAGCGATTGCAGCGATTGATGGAAAGTATTAAACCCAAAAATTTCGGAGTAGTAGTGCGCACGGTTGCCGAGGGTAAAAGTGTTGCCGAACTGCACGAAGACATGAACAATTTGGTAGAAAAGTGGAAGCTCATGACTAAAAACTTGGCAGGTGTTTCACCTGTGGTGAAAGTACACAGCGAGGCTACCAAAACCACCGGTATTTTGCGCGATTTGCTGAACGATTCATTTAGCCAGATTGTGGTGAACGACCCTAAGCTTGAACTAGAAGTTAAGGAATATATTCAAAGAGTAGCCCCCGAGAAAACCGATATCGTAAAATTCTACAGTTCTAAAATTCCTATTTTCGACCACTACCATATTACCCGCCAAATAAAATCATTATTTGGCAAAACGGTTACCATGCCGGGTGGGGCTTATGTGATTATTGAAAAAACAGAAGCCTGCCATGTGGTAGATGTAAATAGCGGGCATCGCGTTTCGTCTAAAACCGATCAGGAACAAAATGCACTGAGAACCAATCTTGAATCGGCTAAAGAAGTGGCAAGGCAAATGCGCCTGCGCGATTTGGGTGGCATTATTGTGGTAGATTTTATCGATTTGAAAGATGCCAACAACCGCATGTATGTATATAATGCTATGAAAGAACACATGGCAAAAGACCGTGCACGCCACACTATTTTGCAGTTGAGCAAGTTTAACCTTATGCAAATTACACGCGAGCGCACCAGCCCCGAACTGGCCATAAATATTACCGAAGAATGCCCTGCTTGCCACGGCACGGGTAAGATTGGCGCTTCGGTATTAGTGGTGGAAGAACTTGCTGAAAAACTAGATTATATCATGACCGAGAAGAAACAAAAACTCTCGGTATTTGCACACCCATATATTGCCGCTTATTTACGCAGCGGGTTTTTCTCTTCCACACAATGGAAATGGTTTTTTAAATACAAACAGTGGATTCCCGTATATGCCAGCGAAGATTATCATCTGGTAGAATATCATTTTATTGATGTTGCCGGGGAGGAGGTATTGTTGTAGGACGAAAAGATAATTAACTGCTGAAACCTATTTACGGGCTTATGGTTTAACCAAGAAAACAACTGACTTCTTGATAGCCGCTTTTATTATTATTCGGTTAACGACAGGCTGTGAAAATACTCAAAACGTAAGATTTAGAATGAAATTTGAAAATTTGGGGTATAATTTGTCGTTGTTTTTTAAATAAAAAAG
>CAYSGX010000585.1:0-1832 GCA_964430605.1 uncultured Chitinophagaceae bacterium | reverse complement strand
TTTATTTTATCCTAACCTCACATTCCTGAAATTTACTGTACCGTTTTCGGGGCTGTGAATATTTGTTGCGCCATCGTAGATAAGCTGAATGGAAATGTTGTTTTGGACAGATTTGAAGTTGAACTTCAAATCTGTCCAAATTTCGTTCGGGGTATATTATAGCACACTTCAGACAATCGGACTCAAGAAAAAGGGTTTAATTTTTGTCATAATAACTGCAACTGCTTACTGCCGCAAAGACAACTTCAAAACATTTACTATATTGCCCCGCAATATTATTTCAACCCATGAATACCGTAAAAACTCCATCTCTGCTTGTTTCTGTTTTACCTATCGCAATATTGGTTTTGCTGTTAAGCATTAATGTAATTGTATATGGCGAAGACTGCTCTTACGGCCCTAACCAGTTAGCGTTACTGTTCAGCGCGGCCGTTGCCGCTGTTGCCGCTTTTCGCCTGGGGCATGGCTGGGAAGCTATTGAGAACGGCATTGTAAACAGCATCAGCTCTTCCATGATTGCGATTTTAATTCTGCTGCTTATTGGCGCGTTGGCAGGCACCTGGCTGTTGAGCGGTATTGTTCCCGCAATGATATATTACGGGCTGAAAATATTAACGCCTTCTGTTTTTTTATTTGCCGCCTGTGTGGTTTGCATGATAGTATCGGTTGCTACGGGCAGCTCGTGGAGTACCGTTGCAACCGTAGGCATTGCGTTATTAGGCATTGGCAAAGCAATGGGCTTTAATGAAGCCGTTGTAGCGGGGGCAATTATATCGGGCGCATATTTCGGAGATAAAATGTCGCCATTGTCTGATACCACCAATCTTGCCTCGGCAGTAGCGGGTACCGATATGTTTACGCATATCCGCTACATGATGCTGACCACTGTACCTTCTATCGGCATTACGCTGATTATTTTTTTAGCGATGGGTTTTTTCAGAGATTCCTCAGAAAATATCGGAAATATACAACCTGTTTTAAATGCCATAAGCGGCAGGTTCAATATCAGCCCGCTGCTTTTTTTAGTACCTGTTGCGGTAATTGCAATGATTGTGAAAAAAGTACCCGCGCTGCCCGCTTTGCTTATGGGAACTATTTTGGGCGCAATTATGGCAATCATTATGCAGCCGCATATTATAAAAGAAGTTGCTGCCGGGGCTGACAGCTATACAAAAGCCTGTTATATTGCCGTACACAATGCCATGTTCGGGAAAATAAATATTCCCGCAGGACACCCGATAGTTGACAAGCTGCTTACCACCAGCGGCATGGAAGGCATGTTAAACACCGTTTGGCTCATTATCTGCGCCATGGTTTTCGGAGGGGTGATGGAAACGGCAGGCATGTTGCAGCGCATCACGCAATCCATTATTCAGTTGGCTCATTCAACCGGTTCGCTGATTGCTTCAACAGTAGGCACTTGTGTATTCTTTAACATCACCGCTTCCGACCAATATTTATCTATCATCATTCCGGGGAAAATGTTTGCCAAAACTTATGCCGACAGAAATTTAGCTCCGCAAAACCTGAGCCGCTCGCTGGAAGACGGTGGCACGGTTACTTCCGTATTAATACCATGGAACACCTGCGGGGCTACACAAGCATCGGTATTGGGCGTGGCTACTTTTGCTTACGCGCCTTTTTGTTTTTTTAATATCATCAGCCCGTTTATGAGTATTGTGTTTGGCTATTTGAATATTAAGATTGCTAAAATTGATGCTGAAAAATAATAGAGGTATAAAAAGATGAAAGTCGCGTACTGCCTATTGATTTAATCATAAAAATCGACTAACTTCTTGATTGTCTGCTTTCCTTATTTATTCAGGTCAACG
>CAYSGX010000584.1:0-1842 GCA_964430605.1 uncultured Chitinophagaceae bacterium | reverse complement strand
CAAAAAAATGAGCGAACAAATAATTTATATTGACAATCCGCAGGAAAGTTTAGACAAAATCCAAAAACTTATTAGTGTAGTTCACGAAGGTTTTATGGCTCTTGCAATGGACTACGGTTATCATATAAATAACGTTTTTGGACAATCAAAAGATAGGAAACACGAAATTTATGAATTAAGAGACAACATCAATTACAGGATAAGAAGTGCAAATCTTCACTTCTATTTGTTACTTGTAAGAAAATTAGAAATCGAACATAGATTTGAAAAAATGCTCAAAGAAAACCCAACAGTTTTCAACGGTTTCATAATGGGAAATCCACATTTTGAAATGGCATCTGATGAAATTATGGCATTATATGACAGTATTGTTTTTCATCTATCTTCTTGTTTCGACTATCTTGCTATGCTAACCCAATTTGTATTTGGCAAAAATCCTGAAAGCAAGCTACAATGGATTACATTGGTAAAACATTGCCATAATACTCAAAGTGAATTTTCAAATAGAAAATTTATTCAAAACATAAAAACAGTAGATGCAGACTTTGTAAGCAAATTCAATGATTATCGTGCAGAGCTAATACATAGAAAAAAATCAACATCATTCGCAAATGTATCTTGGCAATTAAACTCAGGCAAAATCATTACTAAATTTCAATGTTCGGAAAAGATAAAAACCAATCTCAAAAAGATAATTAACAAGGACTTAAATTATTGTGTCAGTTATGCTTCATCCGAAATGATAAAACAAACTCTTTTAAAAATTGCTTACGTTTTGAATGGAATGTATGACGAATTTCGAGAGAACTACCATCAACACGCCCCAGTTATGAATAATGGGGGTTTTCAAATAATATCAATGAGCCCTGAAACTAAATTTGCAGAATCGCCTGCATTAGATTATTGGAGTAAATTTATGGAATACAAAACTTTCAATTAACACCAAGAATGACTTTGTAAGCATAAAAAACACCTTGCACAAACAGACACAGTTCGACAAAAAAATAAATTTTATAACTTTATGACATTGATTAATACAAGAGGAAAATGATAGCGGAAAAGACATTAAATAGAACGTTACACATTGCAAAATCTTCAAAAAAAGACGAGTTCTATACCCAACTATCAGATATAGAAAGTGAATTGCAGTATTACAAAGAACATTTCAAAAATAAAGTAGTTTTTTGTAATTGTGACGACCCAAGAAATAGTAATTTCTTTAAATATTTTGCTTACAACTTTGAAAAGTTAGGATTAAAAAAACTAATAACAACTTGTTATAAAAATCAAGAAACAGATTTATTTATTCAAGAAGAAGCTGAAAAGGCAGTTTTCCTTGAATACTATGGAGACAAAAATGGAAATAAAATCCCTGATGCAGAAGAAATCGGAATAATGCCATTAAAAGGCGATGGCGATTTTCGCAGTAAAGAAAGTATCGACTTATTAAAACAAGCTGATATTGTAGTTACCAATCCGCCATTTTCATTATTCAGAGAATATGTTGAACAATTAGTAAAATACGAAAAAAAGTTTTTAATAATTGGGAATATTAATGCAATAACATACAAAGAAATTTTTAAATTAATCAAAGAAAACAAGGCTTGGTTGGGCATTAATATGGGCAGAGGAATTTCTGGTTTTATCGTTCCCGACCACTATGAACTTTATGGGACAGAAACTCATATTGACAACTATGGAAATAGAATAATCTCTCCGAACAATTGTTTGTGGCTAACAAATTTAGACACCTTTAAGCGTCACGAAGATATTGTTCTTACTAAAGTATATTATGGCAACGAAATCGAATATCCTAAATTTGATAATTACGATGCAATTAAT
>CAYSGX010000583.1:334-1850 GCA_964430605.1 uncultured Chitinophagaceae bacterium | reverse complement strand
CTGAAAGTAGTTGAGATTCCGAAGGAAACGAAACGTACTATCAGTTAATACCGAAGGGTCTGAACTTTGATTTTTCCAAAACCTAAACTGTTTCGGTATAAGTAGTGGCAACAGCTCAATGTTTTACTTATAATATCTTACAACCAGCATCACAAACAACAATAAAAATACCAAGTGTACTACAGGAAAGGCAAAAGGAGAAATGTCTTCTATCCAACCTATTAAATGCACTACAAAAAGCCCGAAGTGAAAAAAAGTAAGCGTGGCAACACCCAATTGTTTAACATGTTTATGACCTTCCATAGTAAGCATTAGGCTGCTTAACACCGAAGTAGATACACAAGCCACACCAAAAGATTGGGTCATTATTTTTTGCAACCCACTGCCCTCGGCTAATAATGTCGGATAAAAAATAAAAGCCAGGCCAATAAGCCCTATTATTATTGTGTGAGCCATTAATACTCCTCTTACCATAAAAATTAAAATTTAGATATCACTATTTTAGCAGAAAGATAAGTGTGAAAAATAATATGAACAAATAAATTAATTAACATTATATTAAACAATGTTGTTCAATAACATCGTTCTGTAAGTGATGACTGTCAACTACTATCAATTATTGAAAGTTGCGCAAAATGCCACCGGGCAGCAAATAAAAATTGCCTACCGGAAAATGGCATTGCGTTATCATCCCGACAGAAACCCCAACGATGAAGCAGCAGCAAAAAAATTCAGGCTGATAAGAGTGGCTTATGAAACATTAATACATCCTGAAAAACGGAAACAGTATGATGCGCTTGTTTCGGGAAAGCCGAATGTAAAGTATGGTACTAATACATTTAGCCGAAAAGCATTTCAGGATATAAAAATTATTGTAAAAAACAGGGTAATTACTACCGATGATGTGTTTGAAGTAATTATTCGCTCCAATATCGATACCACACAATTTAAGCTACAGGGCTTACAATTTTTTGTGGTGGTAGAAGGCCCCGAATTTTTCAGAAAAGAAATTACCAATACTGCCGGTAAAGCGGTGATGCAGGTAAAATATAAACTGAAAGCAAAATCAACAGGCTATTTGGCTATAGGCCCTGCAATGTTAATAGTAAAAAATATCAGTTACGAATCGGATGTAGTATTTGTAAAATCTAAGGAGCCGGGCATGTTGCCTGTAAGCAACAAAAAATACGAAACCATGATTTTGCGCTTCGGTTTCGGAGTAATATTGTGTATTTTGGGGCTAACCGTTTATAATATCAATGAATACGGGTTTAAATCGTTTAGCGTTGAAAATTTTAATGCTGAAAAAATTAGTTACAGAAGCCTGAAAACCGGCTATTCGCCATACATTTACCTTTATACCAATACCGAAAAGGTAGATATTGAATCGGGAAATATGCTGTGCATCAAAAACGCACCCAAAGCCGATGCTGTAGTATTTTTAATTGATAATGAAACCCATACCGTAGCCCGAAACCACTATATAAAAGCGGGTGAGCAATATGAAATAAAATTT
>CAYSGX010000583.1:0-324 GCA_964430605.1 uncultured Chitinophagaceae bacterium | reverse complement strand
TGCTAATAACAAGCTGAGAGGCGGCTTTGAACAACTGTTTTCTTTTGAAGTTTTCGACAATCCCAACCAACTGCTTCAAATGCAGCAATATGAAGAAGACAGTATTATAAAATACAGTGTTTATGAAATATCGCTAAGCCCCACCGCAGATGGTAATGCTAAAAGTAGTGTGGTAAATGAAAGTACTTTCTTTAAATAATGCAGGTAAGTGTTTAGCCTTGTTTCTGAATATTATTGCAATTTAATTTGCTGTATGGCTTGTAAAGAATACATTTTTATTATAACCACAATAGAAACATAGTTGTTAGGGCTTTGTTTCATAGT
>CAYSGX010000582.1:0-1850 GCA_964430605.1 uncultured Chitinophagaceae bacterium | reverse complement strand
GCAGCAATTATATATTTTGCAGAAAGTTGGTTTAACAGATAAAAGCTTTGAGCAACAACTGTTAAATACTGTTGACTTACTGAATAAAGAGCAGAAAAATATTCAGAAAGAAGCGAAAGCTGTTGCAAAAAAGCTGCAAAATAAAATTCCTGTTATTTATGCCACTGCCGATAATGAATCGGTAGCCGTGCGTTTCAGGCAACAGATAAATGAAAACAGCAAAATGCTTTGCTGGCATCATGTTGTGCCCGAAATGAATCATAATGAATTAGTAGGCTGGAGAAAAAAATCTGCCGACTGGGCGGTGGTTTATTTAAGAAACGAAACCGATTTTTCAAGAAACCAAAACAGGATTGAAATCAATAAAACGGTAATTAAAAAATACAGCAACACTGTTCTTGAAATTTGGTCTAAAGGCAATTCTAAGCTAGAACGTTCTTTCTACTTAATTCACTTAACCGATTGGGTAAGCTATTATCTTTCTGAACTGAACCAAGTGGATATAACTGAAGTTAAAGTAATCGACCACCTGAAAGGCGCTTTAGCAAAAATATAATGAACAATATTGCCCTTTACGATTTAGGACTTATCAATTATAAAAACGGCTGGGATATTCAGGAGCAGTTTTTTAACGAGTCGGTTCAATTAAAAACCATTAACAGAGATTTACCCGAAACGCAAAGAACTGTTGTGCCTCATCATTTTATTTTATGCCAGCACCCACCTGTAGTTACCTTAGGCAAAAGTGGCGATGAAAATAATTTGTTGCTCAGCGAAGAATTTCTGAAACTACAGGGCATAGAATTTTTCAGAACAAACAGAGGAGGCGATATTACCCTGCACAATCCGGGGCAGTTGGTTGGCTACCCTATTTTAGACCTTGACAGATTCTTTACCGATATTCATAAATACCTTCGCTTGTTAGAAGAAGTAATAATTCAAACCCTTGCCGAATACAATATTGAAGGCAAGCGGTATGAAGGCTTTACCGGTGTTTGGTTAGAGCCGGAAAAACCGGAAAAAGCCCGGAAAATATGTGCTATGGGTGTAAGAACCAGCCGGTGGATTACCATGCATGGCTTCGCCTTAAACATCAATAACGACACGAAAATGTTTGATGTAATTGTGCCTTGTGGTATTAAAGGCAAGCGGGTAACTTCTATAAGTAACGAGTTGGGCTACACTGTTTCGGTAGAAGAAATAAAACCCAAACTGCTGAAAAATTTTGAGCGGTTATTTGAAGCAACAATACATCCTGCCGTATTGCCTACCTTTGCGACATAAACTCAAAAAATAGTTTTTGCGAAAAAAGTGCAAAAAGTATTCTTTAAATAATGATTAAAGACATAGATTTTAAAAAAGTAGAAGGGCTTGCAATGGCTGTGGTGAAGCAGCAAAATGAAGAAGGCGAGCCGGTTTGGAAAGTGTATTTATTAAACCTGAAAAACACTGCTATAGAAAGTGTACTGGTGCGTTCAAGGGGCTATGGCGAAAAAGATAATCAGGAAATAAAAACTTCAGAATTAAGGCAATTTTTTGAACGCATTGAGGCTCAGCAATATGTTGAGGTAGAAATCTTAACTGAAGAATTATTAGCGTTACACAATCAGTTTTGGATTAGCTTTTCGCATGGCGGCTTTTTATACGACAAAAAATATGTGTTTCTTGCCGAAACCATAAGAGCCGATTTTTTTACCGATATACCTTTGCTGAATGAGCAGGGTGTTATGATTAAGTAGTTATTATCATCTTTCAAAAATAAATTACCGTGAACTTAATACTAGCAGAAGACTTACAGCCTGAAGAAGAACTGAAAGATGAACTCTATGAACATTATCGCTACACGGTAG
>CAYSGX010000581.1:0-1857 GCA_964430605.1 uncultured Chitinophagaceae bacterium | reverse complement strand
AAGGCGGAAAAGAAATTATCTTTTGGGTAATTACTTTATAACCAGCTTTTCCGGTAGAGAGCCATGCCGCAACGCCCACACCTAAAGTGCTCAATACCACAAACGAACCGGGCTGATCGACCATAATGGCAATGGTTAAGCCTGCTTCACCATATAAGGCATGAATTACGGGAAAGCCAATGAAAGAACTGTTTAATAATCCGCAAGTGAGAATTAAGCAACCTAATGTAGCGTTGCTGTAATTTAACTGGTTTTGTAACAGTTTAAAAAAAATGGCGGCTACAATAAATACTATCCATGCGGTGGCAATGGGCATCCATAAAGATTTGGAAAATTGTAATTCGGGAACATGCAGCAAAGTAACAGCAGGCAATGAAACGTAAATAATAAAATTATTGAGTGCCAGATAAGTGTTTTCGGGAAAGTCTTTTACCTTTTGAAATACTATTCCCAATAATAAACAAGCGCCAATTAAAATGAAGTTTTCCAAATGCCTTAATATTTCAGCCCGAAGTTATATTTTTAGTGCTTAGTAAAATAAAATTTTAAGATGAATCGCAGAGACGCTTTAAAAACTTCTATATTCGGTGCTGCCGCTTTAGCTACTATGCCAAAAACTTTACAAGCATTTGCCACAGGAACCGGGTTTTCTAAATACGATTTCGGAAACAACTTTAAATGGGGCGTTGCTACTGCCGCCTATCAAATAGAAGGCGCGTGGAATGTCGATGGCAAAGGGCCTTCTATATGGGATACTTTCTCTCACACAAAAGGCAAAATTAAAAATGGCGATACAGGCGATGTGAGCGTAGATTTTTACAACAGCTACCACACCGATATTGAGTTTATTAAGCAAATGAACATGCAGGTAAACCGCTTTTCTACTTCGTGGAGCAGGGTGTTGCCTGAAGGCATTGGCAAGGTAAACCAAAAAGGTTTAGATTTTTATCACCGTGTAATTGACCGCACATTGGAATTAGGCTTGGAGCCTTGGGTTACATTGTATCATTGGGATTTGCCGCAAGCCCTGCAAGATAAAAAGGGTTGGGCCAATCGTGATGTCATCAACTGGTTTTCAGAATACAGCAACTTAATTACTAAAACTTATGGCGATAAGGTAAAAAACTGGATGGTGCTCAACGAACCTATGGCTTATGTGCCGTTGGGTTATATGTTGGGAATGCACGCTCCGGGTAAAAAAGGGCTGGGGCAATTTATGGCAGCTACGCATCACACAGCCATGTGTCAGGCTGAAGGCGGCAGAATAATAAAAGCCAACGTGCCCAATGCGAATATCGGCACTACCTTTTCTTGCTCTTGGATTGACCCCAAGAATGAAAAAGAAAAGCACGTTGAAGCCGCCAAAAAATTTGATGTGTTGTTTAATCGTTTATTTATTGAGCCTGCATTGGGTATGGGCTATCCCGTTAAAGATTTAAAATTGCTGAATCGCTTAGAGAAACACATTAAGCCGGGCGATGAAGAAAAACTGAAATTCGATTTTGATTTTATCGGCTTGCAGAATTATACGCGCACGGTAGCCCGTTGGTCGCTGTGGCCTCCCATAGTGTGGGCAAATCAGGTGAAGCCTGAAAAAAGAGGTGTGGAAGAAACTACCGAAATGGGTTGGGAAATTTATCCCGAAGGCATGTACAAAATTCTGAAACAGTTCAGTAAATACGGAAAAGAAATTATTGTTACCGAAAACGGCAGCGCATTTCCCGATATTGTTGAAAATGATGCCGTGCATGACAAAAAGCGTATTCAGTTTTTCAAAGACTATTTATACAATGTACTGAAAGCAAAAAAAGAAGGTGTAAATATTTCAGGCTATTTGGTATGGACGCTGATGGACAA
>CAYSGX010000580.1:0-1858 GCA_964430605.1 uncultured Chitinophagaceae bacterium | reverse complement strand
TTGGCGATGGGTTTTAAACCCATCGCCAATGATAAGTTTGACACATACAATTCAAATTTTACGAAAGCAGGTACACTACACACAGTCTTAAATACTCACTACTTTTGCAATCAAACTCACATCCTTGTCTGCCCCCAAAAATCTGCTGCAACAACTTCAATCAAAACTATCAGGAGAATTGTTTTTTGACGATGCCATGCGTGCGCTTTATGCCACTGACGCTTCGGTGTATCGTGAAATACCTTTAGCAGTAGCTTATCCTAAAAACGAACAAGACATTAAGATACTCATTCGTTTTGCTGCGGAAAATAAAACCTCATTAATTCCAAGAACAGCCGGAACTTCCTTAGCAGGACAATGTGTAGGCAGTGGCATTGTGGCAGATGTTTCAAAATATTTCAATCAAATTCTTGAAGTAAATAAAGAAGAAGGCTGGGTGCGTGCGCAGCCGGGCGTGGTGCGGGATGAGTTGAATATGTTTCTGAAACCACATGGCTTATTCTTCGGGCCAAACACTTCTACGGCAAATCGTGCCATGATTGGCGGCATGGTAGGCAACAATTCCTGCGGGAGTTATTCCATTGTGTATGGCAGCACTCGTGACCACGTGGTGGAACTGAAAACCATTCTAAGCGATGGCAGTGATGCTGTTTTTAAAACCATTACTGCGGAAGCATTTTCAGCCAAATGTCAACAGGAAAATTTAGAAGGAAATATTTATCGTCAACTGAAAGATGAATTGAGTTCGCCCGAAATTCGTGCGGAAATTCGCAATCATTTTCCCAAGCCCGAAGTACACAGAAGAAACACAGGCTATGCCGTTGATGAAATCATGAATACCGCGCCTTTCATTCCGGGCAATGAAGATTTTAATATGTGCAAACTTCTTTCAGGCAGCGAAGGCACATTGGCATTTACTACCGAAATAAAACTGCATTGCAATTCATTGCCACCATCTCAGCAAGTATTGGTGTGCGCACATTTTAAAGACATCAACGAAAGCATGAATGCTACGCTTGTAGCCATGCGGCATCAGCCGCGCGCTGTAGAATTAATGGATAAAATTATTCTTGACTGCACTAAAGAAAATATTGAATACCGTAAGTATCGTTTTTTTGTAGAAGGCGACCCGGGAGCAATTTTAGTAATAGAGTTTGGTGAAGAAAACAAAGAGCTTGCCACTGCTAAAGCCAATGCCATGATAGCCGATATGAAAGCAGCCAACTTAGGTTATGCTTTTCCTTTGGTAGATGGCAGCAATATTAAAAAAGTGTGGGATTTGCGTGCAGCAGGCTTGGGGTTGTTGAGCAATGTGAAAGGCTCGCGCAAACCGGTAGCAGTTATTGAAGATACGGCTGTGGCATTACCCGAATTACCCGCCTACATTGCCGAGTTTACCGAAACCATGAAAGGCTTTAATCAAACACCTGTGTATTATGCCCATGCCGGTGCGGGCGAGTTACACTTGCGCCCCATTCTTGATTTGAAAAGTGAAAGCGACAGAAAACAATTCAGGGAAATTGCCACTGCTTCGGCACAATTGGTAAAAAAATACAACGGCTCTTTAAGTGGCGAGCATGGCGATGGCAGGGTGCGTGCCGAGTTTATTCCTTTAATGGTAGGCGAAAAAAATTACTGGCTTTTCAGAAGCATTAAACAAACCTGGGACCCAAATAATATTTTCAATCCCGGAAAGATTGTAGATGCCGCACCAATGGATACTTCATTACGTTATGAACCGAATCAGAAAGATGAAAAATTCGATACCGTTTTTGATTTCAACGAGGGCGAAGGCATTTTGGCTGCTGCCGAAAAATGTAATGGCAGTGGCGATTGCAGAAAAAGTCATTTAAGTGGT
>CAYSGX010000579.1:0-1859 GCA_964430605.1 uncultured Chitinophagaceae bacterium | reverse complement strand
ACTGAGCGAGCCTGCCAGAGATTTTATGATTTCCGGATTTGACAAAACCTTTGGGCTGCAAGACACGGCTTATGTTTTTAATGAAAAAAAGGACACTGTATTATTCTATTATACCAACAGCACAAACAAAGCCGACAGCTTTATTGTATTTGAAAACAACATTGCCATTGACACCTTTTCGCAAACCTTTAAGCATAATAATATTGATAGTGTAAAAACACAGGTGCCGCTTTTAGGTTTGTTTACCGCTCTTCAGTCATCAACAAGAAAAGGGGTGGGTGGCAGCCAAAATCAAGCTGCTATACAACAAGATTATGAAGCGCCATTTATGATAAAAATAAACCGGCCCATAAAAAATATTCAGGCTGAACGGATAAAAATTTTAGAAGACAGCATTCAAAAAGAAATTCCGTTCAGCGCGAAAATTGATAATAAAACTGGCGTGCTGTTTCACGTGGAACAGCCTGAAAAAATAAAGGAAGGAATGGCGTATGAAATAGAAATTGGCGATAGCGCTTTTACAGATTTTTACGGATTATATAATGCGGCTTTCAGCATAAAATATAAAACAACTAAAAAGGACGAATATGGAGAATCTATAATTACTATAGATTCAATAGAGAATGGCAAACAATACGTGATGCAGTTTTTAAACGCAAATGATAAAATAATAGCCGAGGAGTATATAAAAGACACGCAAACAAAAACTTATAAATACAAAAAATTAACGCCCGGCAGTTATAAGCTGAAATTAATTGAAGATAATAATGGCAACAAAAAGTGGGATACAGGCAATTATTTAACCAAAGAACAGCCTGAGAAAATATTAGTTTTTCCGGAGAAAATAGAGGTGAGGGCCAATTGGGAAAATGAAGTGGTTTTTAAGCTGAACACCATGAAGCCTAAGAAAAAATTCTTAGAGGAAGAAGATGGTTTGGATGAATAGTTTTGTGCCGTTCGCTAAAGCGTAACGGCAATTCGGGGGGAACCAGACTTACCAAGTCTTGGAGACTTGGTAAGTCTCCAACGGGCTACTTAAACCAACCGCTATACATCACATAGTTATTAGAAATGCGCTCAATCAAATCTTTAAAATGTTCGGGTTCTATAGACTTCACTTTTTTGGCGGGTATGCCGGCATAAATACTGCCCGATTCTACAATAGTATTTTCGAGCACAACCGCACCTGCCGCGATAATGCTGTTAGGGTGAATAATGGCATGGTCCATTACCACAGCCCGCATACCAATTAGTACATTTTCTTTAATGGTGCAGCCATGCACAATAGCGGCATGACCTATAGATACGTTATCACCAATTTCTACCGCAGCTTTTTGATAAGTGCAATGAATAATGGCGGCATCCTGAATATTTACCTTGTTGCCTATTTTAATAGCATGCACATCGCCCCTTACCACCGCATTAAACCACACGCTGCAATCGTTGCCCATAACCACATCGCCCACAATGGTGGCGTTTTCGGCAATAAAACAATTGTTTCCAAATTGCGGGCTAACTCCTTTTACGGGCAAAATTAAAGGCATGATTGTATCTTTATGTGAGAATAATAATAATGCTAAGATATACTGCCCTGCTCATTTTTATGAGTTCTTTTTTCAACGGAATATTAGCGCAACGAAGCGCGGCTGAGGTTAAAAATAAATTTCCGGTGAAAGTAATCGCGCACCGGGGAGCATCGGGGCACGCGCCCGAAAACACTATCGCTTCAGTAAAAAAAGGCATTGAGCTGGGCGCGAACTATATTGAAATAGATGTGCACCTTACTAAAGATAAAGAGGTGGTGGTAATACACGATGCTACTTTAGACCGCACGACAAATCACCTGGGCCAGGTAAATT
>CAYSGX010000578.1:0-1861 GCA_964430605.1 uncultured Chitinophagaceae bacterium | reverse complement strand
CAAAGCTGAAACTTTTGAATTGCCCACATTAGAAAGCATTGGTTTTAAGTTTTCGCATATACCAGTGCCGGGCGCTGGTGTTGCCGATGAGTTAATAAAAAAATATGCTGAACAAAGAAATTTTCCTGCCGTGAATGGCACTTCAAAGCTGAGTGTGCATTTGCGCTTTGGCACTATAAGTATTCGCCAGTTGGCAAGCCGCGCGAAAGCGCTCAACGAAACTTATTTAAACGAACTTATCTGGCGCGATTTCTACCACATGATTTTGTGGCATTTTCCATATGCAGCTAAAAATGCTTTTAAAAAAAACTATGACAAAATAATATGGCGCAATAATGAAGAAGAGTTTAAAAAATGGTGTGAAGGCAAAACAGGCTACCCCATAGTAGATGCAGGGATGAGAGAACTGAATGCTACAGGTTTTATGCACAACCGTGTGCGCATGATTACCGCGAGTTTTTTAACCAAGCATTTACTCATAGACTGGCGCTGGGGCGAAGCCTACTTTGCCAAAAAACTTTTAGATTTTGATTTAGCTGCCAATAATGGCGGCTGGCAATGGGCAGCCGGCAGCGGCTGCGATGCCGCGCCATATTTCAGAATATTTAATCCTTCGGAACAAACCAAAAAATTTGACAGCCAGCTTAAATACATAAAACATTGGGTTCCCGAATCAGATACCTTTGATTACCCGCAACCCATTGTTGAACATACCTTTGCCCGCAACCGGGCGCTGGCAACTTATAAAGCGGGGTTGCAACAATAGCATACTAAAACACACTTCCGGTTTAAACCACCATAAACACAATAGCGGCAACAGCCATCATTATTCCGAAAATATTGATGGGCTCTAATTTTTCTTTAAAGAAAATAACAGAATAAATACCGGAGAAAACAATAATACCCACATTATTAACGGGCCAAAGTATAGAATGCTCCAACCCTGAATGCTGCAAGGCTTTCAGTATGCTGAATATAGAGCCGAAATTAGGCAAGCCCAACAGAAAACCGGCAAGCAATTCTTTTTTTCCGAAGTGAATATTCTTAAACCGCGCATTATAAAACGACACCATAAAACCTGCCAGTGCGGCCGTAAGAAATACAATGGCAATAAAGAGTTCATTAAACTGTAGCGGCAAGTGAAACTTCTGGATAAAATTGAGAAAACTATCGGCTATGCCACTGCCTATAAACACCACAAAAGGCAACAGCCAGTTTCGCTTCGCGACAGTGCCGTCAGGTTTTCGGGTTTTAATATTAGTTAGCACCACCGAAAGCAACGCCAGCAGAATGCCTGCCACTTTTAAGACTGTAACCCTTTCGTTATAAGCATAAATGGCAATGGCTACAGGTATCACCACCGAAAGCTTATTGGAAATAGCGCCAACGGTAATGCCGTTAATTTGAGTATTAATTCCGAGCAGATAAAACACCACGATAAATACCAGCCCCAATGCACCGGCATAAAAAATCCAGGGCTGCATTTCCATTTGAAAAATGGCGGAATGGTTATGCTGAAAAATAAAACCCAACAGCCCGCATGTAAGATAATTAAAGGCAATGGCAGGCATGGTTACTACCTTGTATTTTTCAAAATACTTAAAGGCGATAATGAGGAACGAAGTAAAAACAATACACAACGCCAGCCAAATCATTTCACTATGGTTTTAATTAATTGTTTCATTGCTGATGATGGTAAGACAATCTTCGCCAATAGCGGTATTGGCAATTGTTTTGCCCATAACAACAGGCGCGGCAATGCCATGTTCAAATAAAATATTACCCTGAAATATCCGGGCTTCGTTCCACAAATTTTGCTCAATGAATTTATGAATGGTGTTGGCGCCACCTTCAACAATTA
>CAYSGX010000577.1:0-1863 GCA_964430605.1 uncultured Chitinophagaceae bacterium | reverse complement strand
GGTCAATACGGGAACCCAATTCCGTTTGCGCTTCGGTGGTGCGCGGCAGTTGCATACCAAAACGATCGCGAAAGGTTAAATAGACAAAGCCAGAACAATCAATGCCGAAAGGGCTTCTGCCACCCCACAGGTAAGGCACATTCAGGTATTTCATGGCACATTTTTCAATTACTTTTTCAAAACTCAACGGGTGTTCGGGAAATACTGCCTGCCCATAGTAATTGTATTGAGTGCCGTTAATTTTAAAGTGCATACCATCGTAAGCGGGCAATGTGCTACCCATTACAATTAAAGTGTTTTCGTGAAACACAGTAGCGGTATGCACTAAATCTAAAGCGACAGGATTTTTTTCGCCAACAAGCTTGTTGAATATGCGCTCGTGAATTTCATGGTGCTGGTTTTCGGCAATCCACCCTTCGTAGTTGTCATAAGCGGTTTTAATTTTTATCCACTTGCTTTTTTTGATTACTATTTTGTAGCATTCGCCAAACAGCAGTTGCGTAACCATCTCTGCTTTATCAGAAGGTTCTGCCCTTACGGTAATTATACTAAGGCTGCAAACGCCAAATTCCATTGTATAAATTCTTGCGTAAAGTTAGAATATGCACTAATGTAATGCGGCAAGTGTAATCCACATCAATATTGTTGAGTTGAAATGAGGTTAATAGCTGTTAGTTATCAGCCGAAGTATCCGAAAGTGAAAGTGGTGGTAATGGAAGTAAAAGCCAATTCCTTACCCGTTACTCAAAATTCTTATCCTGTTTTCAAAATAAGGTTGTGTAACAGCTACCCATGTTAGCGGTAGGCTTTCTTGTCATTTGTCCAAAAATTTAAGTATAAATAGAGCAATCTCATTTGTTTTTTCTTCTGCGGCAAAATGTCCTGCATCAAGCAAATGTAGTTCAGCATTAGGAAGGTCTCTTAAATATGCCTTTGCTCCGTCAGCATTAAATTTTACATCTTTTTCACCCCATACAATTAATGTTTTCGGTCGATTGTCTCGCAATAATTTTTGCCAGTCAGGATAGCTCAACAAATTGTTATAATAATCTTGAAATAATTGCACTTGAATTTTCTTATCAGCATCTGATTGCAAAAAATATAAATCGTGAGTCCAAGCATCGGGCGATTGTATATGGTGCATTGTAGAATCTATGTCAAACAAATACTGTTTATTGATGATTGTTTCTTGTGAAGTTAAACTATATAAAAAAGAGATCTTTGATTTAGAAGTATCTTCATTGGCAGATTTAAAGAATTGTTGTCTCTGAAGTGTCAGACCGTCCAAATAGGCATTAGCATTCTGGACGATTAGATGTGTAACTCTCTTTGGGTTCTTGGAATACATTCTGAAACCAACAGGCGCTCCAAAGTCTTGCATATACATAATATAATCTTTTACTCCTATAACATCTAATAAGGTGTTCGTATAGTTCGCCAATGTATCAAATGTATATTTCACTTTGTCGGGGTCTAATCTGCCGCTATATCCTGACCCAATATTGTCGGGGGCAATAACGTGATATTCTGTAGCAAGCATTGGTATGAGATTTCTATATGTATGGGAAGAAGATGGGTAGCCGTGCAGTAAAACAATAGTCGGTTTATTCTTGTCTCCAGCTTCTCTGTAAAATATTTTAATCCCGTTCACCAATTGGTAATGATAAGTTGTTTGAGGAGGAAGGCGATACTCATTTGACTGTGCCTTCAAGTCAGTAGTGCTTATAAGCAAGTGTGCTGTCAACAAAAAAGTTATTGCTCTTAATTTTGAAAATTTTTTCATTTAATTGTGTTTTTAAATAGCTCTGTCGTCAGTCAAACTTGCCGCTAACGGTTCGGGTATTGCCGCAGTTGGGGATTTTT
>CAYSGX010000576.1:0-1865 GCA_964430605.1 uncultured Chitinophagaceae bacterium | reverse complement strand
CAAGCAACAATAATAATTGTTGCTTGTACCCAAAATGCCACAGCCGCAACCCGCACCCGTGCCTCTTTGCCCGGCTGTGCCCCCGCAAGCGCCCCCGCCAACAGCGCCAATCGCAGGAGCATAAGCCTGCCACCTGCCTCTTGTGCCGCCATTACCGCCATCGTTACCGCCAACTCCGCCTATGCCTCCATTATTCGGGTTGGATTGTTCGTTGCCGGCAGGTAATCCGTTTCCGCCATTTGCACCCGGATTTCCCACAGTGCCGGGCGTTCCATTAATTCCTGCACTTGCCGCACCTGCGATAATATGGCATCTTACAATACTGTAGTTTGAACATCCATCTAAAAGCAAACCATAAGTGCTCACTGAATTTCCGGGGGCATCTACCACTTCGATGGTTAAATCATGCAGTTCAAAATTGCTCACACCGGTTCCTCTTACCGCCACAAGCAACTGTGCCTGAAGATTCAGTACATTGGTATTGTCTTTTAAAATCCTTGTGGTATTGGCATTGCTTTTTATCCATGCAACATCATAACCGCCATCAATAATTACATTATTCGGAAGCTGGAGCGTTTGGGAAATATTGTATGTTCCTTGTTGCATCCATACTCTGTTGTTTTGGGCGTTTACCAATGAAAGCCCATAAGTAAGATTAGCAGGGTTGGCTCTTGTTCCGGCAGTTCCGCTTGTTGCACCACCTGGCGAAACGTATATTACACCACATTCCTGCGCGTAAGTTGTAAATGACAGGGAAATAAAAAACAAGAAAATTATAGCAAGGCGAACCATAACGTAAAAATTAATTCAGTATGGCACTAAATTTAGTAATTTTTATCAATTATTTAAACCTGCAACATAAAGATGTAAATACTATTAACCTGAGTTCGGGATAGGAAATCGCCATAGCGTTAGGCTTAAAAAATGAGTTTTTTAATGGTTATGAATAAAAAAGACAGTTCGCCCGTAATTTTGTAGCGTTCCCGAATCGCGCAGGAACGTTTAAAAATGACACGGGAACGTTCCGCTGTGACGCGGGGAGTTCCTGAGTCATGCAGGAAGTTTCTGAATGACGCGGGGATGTTCCCGAATGATGTAGGGACGTTACAAAATCATTTCGGAACGGCTGATAAGTGGTATTGAGCGGTAGCAGGAGGTTTCTTTGTGAAACTTTGTGTTCAGGTAGTGTAAAGAAGATTGTGTAAACAGTATAAATACCATTAGTTAATTGAAACTACTTATTACATCTGAAGAAGCTTTCCGAACAAAAGCTATTTATGAATAACACACCGGCTTAATTCCACATCTAAAATTACAATACCAAAATCTTCTACTTTGCTAATGCCACTACAAACACCTTTAATTTTTATAGATTCATCTGCATTCAGCTTTTTTGAAGATGCTACATATTCTTTGCCTAAGCCGCATTTAATAGTGCCTAAGCCGCTTTCATCTGCAAAAAGCAAAACCGAAGATACGCTGTCGTTTACAGGCTTCACGTCCTGAATAATGCCTTCTACCAACAGCACTTTGTTGTTATATTTATTTAATGCCTGTGCTTCGTCAGTTGCAAATTCATCAAACAACTGCATGGCTGAAACGGTATAATCGGGCGCAGTATTTTCTAACCCGCCTGTGGTTTTATTTTTTAAATAAAAACCAATGCCCGCGCCAAGAATCACCAGCACCGTTGCGACTAAAAATATTTTTCTCATGCGGATTAATTATTTCGGTTTAAAGTTAGGCATTATATAAAATAACGTGAGTCATGGATTAAAATATCTTCAAAACATATCGCATATAAATGTTTTAACCACAATAGAAACATAGTTGTTAGGGCTTTGTTTCATAGTGTTTTGACTTTA
>CAYSGX010000575.1:0-1874 GCA_964430605.1 uncultured Chitinophagaceae bacterium | reverse complement strand
GAAGACCGCTTGGCAGGACAGCGCGATTTCAGCAGAAACGAATCTTTTCTGAATCAGAATGCTTATGGCGTGCATCTCAAAACTTTCAGGGTAAACGGTTTTAACAAACTGGGATATATCTTCAATCCTGAAAAAGGCAACAGCATCGGGTTTATTCTGAATGGCGTGTATCACGAACAGCAGGGCTTCTTCGGCAGAAAAAAATATAATGGCGAGCAGACTACTTTATATGCTAATATTATTTCCCAAACGCAATTTAAAAGGCAGGCGCATAAAATCAAAAACGGTTTCAGTTTTATGTATGACGACTATAATGAAACCTTTGATATAACTGCGCTGCAACGCACTGAAATGGTGCCCGGTATATTTTCTGAATATGCGTATAACAACAAGCGTACATCTTTGCTGATAGGCGCGAGAGCCGATTATCATAATTTGTATGGAATGCAATACACACCGAGATTTCATTTCAAATATGATTTTACACCTGAAACCATTCTTAGAATATCGGGTGGCAGAGGTTTCAGAGTACCCAATCTGTTTGCTGAAAATACCAATGTATTGGTGAGTTCAAGAAACATCATTTTTTCGGAAACCATAAGACCCGAAATATCGTGGAATTTTGGTGGCGGTATTTTGCAGAAAATTATATTAGGCGAAAGAGAATTGATGCTTAATGCTGAATATTATCGCACGCAGTTTGTTAATCAACTTATCGTTGATTTAGATCAACATACCAATCATGCCATGTTTTATAATCTGAACGGAAAATCGTACAGCAACAGTTTTCAGTTTGATATAGGCTATGAAATTATTGAAGGCTTGGATATTAAAGCCACCTATAAGCTCAACGATGTGAAAACAACTTATTCGGGCAGGCTGCTTCCTAAAATCATGACCCCGCGTCATACCGCTTTGTTTAATGCAGGTTATATTACGCCTAATGAAAAGTGGCTGTTTAACACAACGCTGCAACTGAACGGCAAAGCGCGTTTGGCGCATAATAATTTCACTGAAAGCGGAAAAGAATTAGAGTTGTTTTCACCTGTATTTGCAACGCTCAATGCGCAAATAACCAAGAAGTGGAAAAAGATTGACTGGTATATTGGCGGTGAAAATCTGACCAATTACAGGCAACAAAATCCTATTGTAGATGCGCGAAATCCGTTTGGAAATAATTTTGATGCCAGCATGGTGTGGGGACCAATTGTAGGAATAGTGGTGTATTCGGGAATAAGGTTGACTATTCATTAGTCGTTATTAGGCTTCTTCGGAAAATAGTGTAGTGCATTTGATGAAACCGTGTCATTCCGACCGGAGGGAGGAATCTCTTGGTTTAAGCTACCATTTCGCATGAAATAAGGAATCTTTTGATTTAGAGATGCTTCCTGTCGTCAGCATGACACGGTTCATCAAGTACAGAACACGCATTTCCCGAAGAAGTCTCCTATTATTTATTCTGCCTATTAAATAATTACTTATAGTTATACATAATGATAAAATAATCAACTAAATAGTTTTGATATTGTACTGTATTAATACCGGCTTTAAAGGTCATATTTCTGTCAAATAATCATTCTGTTTAGATTTAGTCTAAATAAAATACTCTCTTTGCTCTCGCTAAATCGATTTGCAGAAATTAATTAACTCAAAAACCAAATTATAATTATTATGAAAAAAATTGTGGTGCTATGCTTTGCTATAGCTTTATATTTTTCAGCTTATGCTCAAACCGTGTCAGATACGGTTACATTAGGAAGCCAATATGCCAACCAGGTTTGGTACAGCCTTGAAGATGACGAAACGGGCGTTTCCGCAAAAAACAACTGGGATTTGGCGTTTGCCGTTGCCGACCAGATGTCTCCTGTCAGAAT
>CAYSGX010000574.1:0-1874 GCA_964430605.1 uncultured Chitinophagaceae bacterium | reverse complement strand
GAGCAATAATGTATTAACCCATACAAACAATACCGCTACTGATTTATGTATGGGTAATTTTAGCATTTCAGTAGAAGATAATAACAGTTGCACTGTTACTACAACCTTTACAATTACCCAACCACAATCTTTAAGCATTACACTTTCTGTTGACAGTATATGTGTAAACAGCAATGATGTAGTGAATATCGCTGCTAATGCAGCAGGCGGTTCGGGCAATTATACTTTTCGCTGGAATTATCAGCATCAAAATTTTACAGGCGCGACACAAAATTTCACCATTGCGGGCAATGCAGTTATAATGGCTTATGCTGAAGATGATAACAGTTGCGTTTCTGATACACAAACTGCTTATATATTCATTAATCCCGAAACAGTAATTGCATTAAGCGATACTGCCGGATGCCAACCTTTTCAATTGCAATTATCTGCAAGCAACACCATTGCAGGCGATGTTTTTTCATGGACATTAGGCGATGGAAATACTGCATCAACCAATATGCTGCAACATACTTACACGCAACATGGCAGCTATAATATTTCATTGCAAACCACCACTGCTGCCGGATGCAACGGTAATACCTCAACTGCAATTACGGTTTATGATGCACCTGAAATAATTGTTACTGCTACAGAAGCCTGCACAGGCGATACGGTTTCCTTTTTTGCCGATGCCGTTTTTTCAGGGGCAGGTACAGTTACTCAATGGCAATGGAATTTTGCTGATGGAAATATTTCAGCTTTACAAAATCCTACACATATTTATACCACTCATGGCAACTATAATGTTGCTGTAACTGCCGAAACAGACATGGGCTGTCCGGGTGTAGCTGCAATAGTTACAACAGCGCATCCGTTGCCTGTAGCAAATTTTTCTGCCGAAGATATTTGCTTAGATGCGCAACCTGTTTTATTCAATAACAACAGCGCCATATCAAGCGGACAAATAACTCAATGGCAATGGCAGTATAGCGATGGCAATACTTCAGTTGCAGCAAACCCTGAACATACTTTTGCTTCAGCCGGAAATTATAATGTGCAGTTGGCGGTAATTTCTGACAAAGGTTGTACAGACACGACTTTTGCAACAGTAAATATTTTGCCTGTACCTGTGGCAGGTTTTTCGGTTGAAAATATTTGTATAGATGAATGGCTCGCGATTGAAGATGTGGCACAGCCTTCGGGCAATATTGCTTATCAATGGAACATGGGAGATGGAAACACTGCTGCTGTTTCATCTCCAACTCATCTTTACAATAATGCAGGAAGTTATACCATTACACAAACGGTTACGCTTGGGCAATGTTCCGATACCGTTACCGGAACAGTAACGGTTTATCCTAAACCTGTTATCGCATTTGCTGCCGATAAATTTTCGGGAATTATTGATAGCACAGCCACATTTATTTTTACCAGCGAAAGCGAACTATTAGACAATTGGACCTGGAATTTTGGCGATGGAAATATTGCTGCCGAATTAAATCCGGTTCATGCTTATGCCGATACAGGAAAGTTTACCATTACGCTTTCGGGCACAAGCGCATTTGGTTGCTATAATGAACTCACCAAAGAAGAATATATTACCGTTTTTGAAAAACCTGTCTTGTATATACCCAACGCTTTCAGCCCCAATGGCGATGGCGCAAACGATGTGTTTTTTATTTACGGTTCGGGCATAAAAGAAATTCATTTCAATATTTTTGACCGCTGGGGCGAAAAGGTTTTTGAAACTTCACAACTAACCCACGGTTGGGATGGCACAGTTCATAACAAGCCTGCCAATCAAGGTGTTTATGTTTACCATGCGGTTGTTCGCTTCAATACCAATGAGCTTAAAAAAGTAAAAGGCACGGTAACACTGTTTCGTTGAGAAA
>CAYSGX010000573.1:0-1892 GCA_964430605.1 uncultured Chitinophagaceae bacterium | reverse complement strand
CTTACGGTTAGAGTGCGAAACCTTATTTCCGGTTAACGGACCTTTACCTGTTAAATCACAAAAACGTGCCATTTCTTATCGGTTTTTCAAATCGGATTGCAAAAATGCAGTTTTTAATGGAAAAATCAAAATATTTCCAAACCTTTAATTAACAGCAGTTTTGTTAATCGCCATAAATAATGTTCAACGCCTTGTCTATTGAAACTCTTTTTCCCTTATGAAAACCTACAACTACCGCATATTTATAGCCTTTCGCATGGGCATCGTCCAAACCTTCGAGCGCTTCATTGTAAGTTTCATATTTACCGGTGTACACTCGAATCTTCCCATCTTCCAGTTCAACACCTTCAATATCACTATAATGTTTTCTGAAAACAGAACTTTCATTGGGCATTTTGGTACTTATTCCCAGTTGAATACGAAAAACCACTTCGCGGTTATCTTGGCTGTAAGCCATTGAAAACCAAGCGCAATAAAAAAATAATAGAAACATTTTATACTTCACGGCCTCAAATTGACATAAAAATTATTATTTTGACAAGAAATGTGGATTAAATGAATAGGGAAAAGCACGCTAAAAATCCCTTACTGCTAATTTTTATTACCGTATTCATAGATTTTATGGGTTTGGGTGTGGCGTTGCCTGTGCTTGCGCCTTTGTTTGTAGGCGCTAATTCAACTTTATTCGATTATGCTACCACCTTAGACGACCGCACAGCAATGTATGGTTATATATTGGGCATATTTTCAATCGCGCAATTTTTAGGCGCACCACTTTTGGGCGCTTATTCCGACAGATTGGGCAGAAGAAAAGTTTTAACCTTTGCCAGTTTGGTAAACAGTATTGGCTTTTTGCTATTCGCGGCAGGCATTTATTTTAAAAGCATTCAGCTACTTTTTTTCTCCAGAATCCTTTCAGGCTTTTTAGGCAGTTCACTGCCTGTGGTGCAATCGGCATTGGCAGATGTGAGCACCGAAGAAAATAAAGTGCGCAACTTCAGCCTGGTGGGTATAGGCTTTGGCTCGGGCTTTTTAGTGGGCGCAATTATCAGCGGTATTTTATCTAATCCTGAAATTGTGCCGTGGTTTAATTTTACTACACCTTTTCTGTTTGTAGCAATAATGAATTTGGTAAACTACTGTTTCATTTATTTTAAATTACCTGAAACACTCAAAGAATTTAACCCACACAATATTCAGTTTTTAAGTGGTTTTCAGAATATTCAAAAAGCTTATAACCACAAAAACCTGAGGCTGCTTTTCCTGATGATATTTATTATGACCATTGGCTTTTCATTTTTCCTTCAGTTTATGCAGGTGCATTTAATTACTAAATTTAGCTACACCGAATTTCAACTGGGCATGTTTGTAGCTTACTTTGCCGTGTGTGTTGCATTAAGCCAGGCGATAGTTTTAAGAAAAGTGAGTTTATATATAGTGCCGAATAAAGTGCTGTTATTTTCTATTCCGCTTTTTGCTTTAAGCTATTGCTTAATGATTGCCCCCACAAATCATATATGGCTGTATGTTTTCATTCCTGTAATGACCACCTTTCAGGGACTCACCTACCCCAATGCTTTGGCAATACTTTCTAACAACTCGGACAATAATGTACAAGGCGAAGTAATAGGCATTAACCAATCGGTGCAATCGCTGGCAATGGCAATACCACCGTTGGCAGGTGGCTACCTAATGAGCAAATCTATTAATGCGCCCATGTTGCTGGGTGCGTTGTGTGCATTTTTGGGGTGGATTACTTATTTATGCTACTACTCTAAAAAACAACAAACGGTGGCTGTTTCAGAAAACCATTAATATTTCGGGTGTATGACAAATTTGCGTAAAATACTCTTCGACAAGCTCAGAGTGACAATAACTTCATTAGTGTCATG
>CAYSGX010000572.1:0-1907 GCA_964430605.1 uncultured Chitinophagaceae bacterium | reverse complement strand
CCTGCACGGCTTCTGCGGATAGCATCAGAAATAGCTTCGACCGCTTCGTGCTGCCCCACTACACTCTTGTGCAATTCATCTTCGAGCGATAATAATTTATCGGCTTCGCTTTGCAACATTTTATTTACCGGAATGCCCGTCCACTTGCCTACGCTTTGCGCAATATCTTCAGCATCTACCTCTTGTTTCATTAAGCGTTTTTCGGCATCCATTTGCTTTAATTCGCTTTCTAACGCTCCTACTGCTTTTTCTACTTCCTGAATTTTTCCATAGCGCAACTCTGCCACTTTACCATAATCTCCCGCCCTTTCAGCCTGTTCCGATTGTAATTTGTAATCTTCAATTTCGGCTTTCTTTTGCTGAATTTGATCTACCAAATCTTTTTCGGCTTTCCATTTTGCCATTAAAGAATTTTTCTGCTCACTTAACTCTGCAATTTGCTTATTCAGCACTTCCAGTTTGGCTTCATCTTTTTCCCGTTTAATGGCTTCTCGCTCTATTTCAAGCTGGCGGATTTTACGCTCGGCTTCGTCTAATTCTTCAGGCAACGAATCCATTTCTAAACGCAGCTTGGCTGCCGATTCATCAATTAAATCAATGGCTTTATCGGGCAAAAACCTGTCGGTAATATACCGGGTAGAAAGTTCAACGGCCGCTATAATGGCTTCGTCTTTAATTTGCACTTTGTGGTGGGTTTCATATTTTTCTTTTAGCCCGCGCAAAATCGAAATCGCGTCTTCTACACTTGGCTCATCAATTACTACTTTCTGAAAGCGTCTTTCTAAAGCTTTGTCTTTTTCGAAAAACTTCTGAAACTCATTTAAGGTAGTGGCGCCAATAGCACGTAATTCGCCACGAGCCAAAGCAGGTTTCAGAATGTTGGCAGCATCCATTGCGCCTTCACCGCCACCTGCGCCTACGAGAGTATGTATTTCATCTATAAAGAGAATTATTTTCCCGTCAGAATCGGTAACTTCTTTTACAACGGCTTTCAACCTTTCTTCAAACTCGCCTTTATATTTTGCACCTGCAATTAAAGCGCCCATATCAAGCGAATAAATGGTTTTCGATTTCAGGTTCTCGGGCACATCACCATTGACAATACGGTGAGCAATACCTTCGGCAATGGCTGTTTTACCCACGCCCGGCTCGCCCACTAATACAGGATTGTTTTTTGTTCTGCGAGAAAGAATATGTAGCACTCTTCTGATTTCTTCATCGCGGCCAATCACGGGGTCGAGTTTACCCGCTTGTGCCTGACTATTCAAGTTCACGGCATACTTATCCAGCGCATTGTATTTCGATTCGGCACTTTGGTCGGTTACACGGCTGCCTTTGCGCAAATCTATGGTGGCTGTTTTCAAATCTTTTTCGTTTACGCCTACTTCTTTTAAAAGCCTGGCAACAGTATCATTAGTTTTTACCAATGCTAATAACAAGTGCTCTACCGAAACAAATTCGTCTTTAAAATCTTTCAGAATATTTTGCGCGGTCATTAACATATTGTTCGCATCGCGCGAAAGGTATTGACCGCCTTCGCCCGATACTTTAGGCAACTTAGATATGTTTTCTTCCAGCTTGCTTTTCAGAATATTTTCATTAACATTCAGTTTTTTGAAGAGATAAGCGACTACGTTTTCATCTACTTCCAGTAATGCCTTCAGAATATGTATAGTTTCTATACTTCCATGCTGATTGCCAAATGCGATTTGCTGTGCTTTTTGCACCGCTTCCTGCGCTTTAATAGTGAAGTTGTTTAAGTTCATTGCTATAAGTTTTAAGTAATAAGTTATCAGTTTTATTTCGTGCAGAACAGCAAAGGCAATACCATTACATAAAACATGAAATTTTGTCTTAATAAGTTGATTTCTAATGACAAAATAACCAATAAAGTTTAGTTATAAATG
>CAYSGX010000571.1:0-1929 GCA_964430605.1 uncultured Chitinophagaceae bacterium | reverse complement strand
CATAAAAAAACCGCTTCATCAGAAGCGGCTTTTCTTTTCAAAGGATGATAAATCTTATTTATTATGCAAGTTGAACATTAACTGCATTTAAACCTTTTTTACCGTTAGATACATCGAAAGTAACTTCATCGCCATCGCGAATGTCGTCTCTTAAGCCTGAAACGTGAACGAACACATCTTCGCCTGTTTCATTGTCACAAATAAATCCAAAACCTTTTGAATTGTTGAAAAATTTTACTTTACCTTTTTTCATTTTTTTACTGTTTTACTTAAAATAATAGGTCAAAGGTAGATAAATAAAAATTAAAATCAAACTTTATGTTTTTTCTGTTGAAATAAATGCTAAACAGTAGTGCCGCCATCGGCCATAAATAATGTGCCCGTGCAATAGGCGGAAGCCTCTGAAGCTAAGAACAACGCCATTGCCGCTATTTCTTCGGGAGTACCCATGCGGGCAATCGGCAGGCGTTTTACAAAGTGATTTAATATTTTTTCATCCTGCCACAAGGCTTGTGAAAACTTGGTTTTAATTAAACCCGGGCAAATAGCATTTACCCTGATGCCATCTTGCCCCCATTCTTTAGCGGTTACTTTAGTAAGCATATTCAATGCCGCTTTCGATACCGAATAAATACCCAGGCCCGGGTCGGGTGTAGTGCCTGCAATAGAGCTGATATTGATAATGCTACCGCCACCACTTTGCTTCATGTATGGATGTGCGAGTTTCGATAATTCAAAAGGCGCTTTCACATTCACACTCATAATTTTATCGAAAGCCCATTCTTCAGTATTCAACACCGGGCCATATACCGGGTTGGTAGCCGCGTTGTTTACCAATATATCTATGCTTCCGTATAACTCAACTGTTTTTTCAATAAGCGTTTTGCAGAAAGCTAAATCGCCTGCATTGCCTGCTATGCCCACACATTCGCCACCATTGGCTTTAATATTGCCGGCTACTTTGTCGAGTTCTTCCTGCTTGCGCGAATTGATAACCACTTTAGCGCCATAAGCCGCATAAATATGAGCGATGGCCTCGCCTATACCTTTACTGGCTCCGGTAATTAAGGCAACTTTATTTTGCAGGCTGAAGGTGTTGGGTATATTCATCATTATTTATTTTTGAATTTTTGCTAAAGCGGTTATCACATTCTTTTCAATGCGTTCGTTTATATTGGCGTTGTTTTCTCTCACAAATTTTCTTCCGGTTACCTGTTCAAACAATTCTATGTAGCGGTTGGTAATATTGCTCACCACTTCATCGGTCATTTCAGGAATGCTTTGCCCTTCTTTACCCTGAAAATTATTTTCGATTAACCACTCTCTTACAAACTCTTTCGATAAATGCTTTTGTGGTTCGCCATTGGCTTGTCTTTCTTCATATCCTTCGGAATAAAAATAGCGCGATGAATCGGGCGTGTGTATTTCATCCATCAAATAAATCAAGCCGTTTCTTCTGCCAAATTCATATTTGGTATCTACTAAAATTAAACCTCTTTCGGCAGCCATTTCAGTACCTCTTTTATATAAGGCGCGGGTGTTGCGCTCCAACTCTTCCCATTCTTTTTCGGTAACAATGCCTTTAGCCAATATATCTTCTTTGCTAATGTCTTCATCGTGGCCTTCATCGGCTTTTACGGCAGGGGTTATTATTGGCTGCGGAAATTTATCGTGCTCTTTCATGCCTTCGGGCAATGGTATGCCACACAATTCTCTTAGCCCGCTTTTATAAGTGCGCCAGGCATGGCCGGTTAAATAGCCTCTTATCACCATTTCAATACGAATAGGCTCGCAACGATAACCAATAGCCACATTCGGGTCGGGTGAATCGATGAGCCAGTTGGGGCAAATATCTACACAGGCTTTCAGGAACTTTGCCGCTATTTGGTTCAGCACCTGCCCTTTGTAAGGAATGGGCTTGGGCAGTAT
>CAYSGX010000570.1:0-1932 GCA_964430605.1 uncultured Chitinophagaceae bacterium | reverse complement strand
GCTGTTGCCGCTTCTGAAAGAAATACCATTGCCTGTGCTGATAGGAGTGGAGTCTTTCCAGTCGCCCACCAGTTTGTTGTTTCTATACAATAGCATTTCGCCTGTAATCCTGTCGTACACTACGGCTACTTTATACCATTGGCTGGCAATGGTGGCAAGCGGAATAATTTTTACCCGGGTGAAAACATTGTTGGTTACTTTATAAATTTCTAACGTTTGGTCTGCTATTCTAAACCAAATGAAATAAGAGTTTCCACGCTCGCTCAGCGAAGCATCATCGCAAAAGAAGTGAAAGCCTCCTCTGCGATTATTACCACTGCCGCCAATCATTAAATCGAAACTATAGTAGTAGCGGTTAGAAAGGGTTTGATTAAGCGTTGCATAAATATTTGTATTGGTAAGAGATTCGTCTGTTTGTTGCAGATAGCCATTTGCGGCAGTCCATGTGCCTGTGGCTGTAGTCCAGTTGTTTGAAATAGTTGTGAGTGAATCAGTAAAGAACCCCCTGTTGGCATTTGCTGTCCATTGGTTGCCATCGAAATTACTTACCTGATAAAATCTGCGTGCAATACCACTGCCTGTGATGTTATCAGCATCGGTATAATCTACATTGAAATTATCGGTTTGCCAGTTGCCGTTTACCGAAGCGGTGGAGGTGGGTTCAGTAAAATCAATCAGGTAATTTTCAGCGGCAACGGTTGACCAATTGCCTGAAGAATCTTTCACCAAAGTATTTATTCTACATGCCTCCTGAATATTATCGGGGCTTTCAAAGCGAATGTCTTTTTGCGCATTAGCGCCCACAGTAACCATAACGCTGTTACCTCTCGATTGCCACACTTTTATATCATCAAATTCAGCGATAGAATTTCCGTTTCTTAAAGAAATGTAACTGCCCGAAGTGAGTGGCGCATTATCAGTATAGCTGCCCACCAAAACGTTATTCATAAAGGCTTCCATTTTGCCGCTATTAGGGTTATAAATTACCTTAAAATCATACCATGTATCGGTATTAATGGTAACACTGTTGCTCAATACGGTATTCAGAACGTTATTGGTGATTTTATAAAACTGAAAAGTATTGTCATCGGCACGAAACCATGCTAAATAAGATTCGCCTCTGTTGGCAGCTTGCGCATCGCTGGCGAAAAAATGCAAGCCCTGCCTGCGATTATTACCTGTGCCTGAAATTTTTCCGCTCCATTGATACAAATAAGTTTTTTGATTGTTCTGATTTAAAGCGGCACTGATATTAGAGTTATTTTCGTTTTCATCTTGCTGAACCAATCTTCCGTTTTGAATAAGCCAGTTGCCTGCGACAGTATTCCAGTCTGCATGAATATTTTGATTGAAATTATCGTTGAAAAAACCATTGTCATTATTGGCGCGCCATTCTGTGCCATTATATTCCAGCGGCTGATAAAAACGGTTTTCTAAAGCAGCATAGCCGTTGTTGTCGGTATCAGAAAACTCCACCCTGAAATCGTTCGATTTCCAATTGTAATCAGAAGCGGCAATGTTCACAGTTGGTGGCAGTGTTATAACAGGTGTTCCGCAGTTATTAATAATATTGTTGGTGGCTGTGCGAATACTTGCCAGCCGTGCATGCAAGTCGTTTCCCGGACATGCAGTTTGCCCCACATCTCTGTGCCCTGTTATGCGTGGGCGGGTTTGCCAGCCATAATCTTGCGTTTGCATTCCTGCCGATGACAAAGGGCTTAATGCCATACTGTTAAACCACCATGCCAGCAATTCGTGCAACTTGTTTAGTTGCGGTTGCGTGGCAATAGTAACATCGGCATTGCCCAAAAAATTAATACCAATAGAGCCGCCATTGGCATTACCTGCATGTGCGCCTCTTACATCGCTGTTCAATATATTCGGGTTGCGTCTGCCCTGGTAAAAATTGCCAAACTTATCTATCAAATAGTT
>CAYSGX010000569.1:0-1938 GCA_964430605.1 uncultured Chitinophagaceae bacterium | reverse complement strand
TATGAATACAGGTACGCTGAATATGACTGCCGCAGGCAATACTTTTTATTACAGCAGAAACGGAACCCAAGACATTAAATCAGCAACATATCATAATTTGATTATCGCAGGAAATAATACCAAAACGCTTTCAGGCAATACCACTGTAAACGGAAACCTTACCATAGCTGGCTCAACAACTTTAGCATGCGTCACATTTCAGATAACAGGTAATGCAGGCGGAACATTTACAATGGAAAATGGCTCTACATTAACATTAGGCGCAACCAATAATGCCGCTAATGTTTTGTTTCCAACAAACTTTATTAAATCAAATATTCATCTGAACAGCGGCAGCACAGTAATTTATCAGAACAACAATGCACAAACCGTTTCATCTGTTCCCGATTACGGTAATCTTACTATCGCAACAGGAAACACGAAAACAATAACAGGCAATTTATCGGTATCGGGCAATTTAACTGTCAGCGCGGGTACGTTAGATTTAGGCACAACAGCTACATCGTTAAGTGTTGTAGGTGCGGCATCGGTAAACGGCACATTATCATTTAATGGCACTACTGTAAAAACTGTCAGCATAGAAGGTAATTTAAGCGGTAGCGGCACAATTAATATGAGTGGCGGCAGTTTGAACCATACTTTGAATCTGGGAGGTGCAACCAATGCGATAAATACATTCACAACAGCAGCAGCAGAAAGCACTGTAAATTATAACAGGGCAGGCAATCAAACTGTATTTACCAGCGCTAATTATAGGAACTTAAATCTTTCAGAAAGTGGCGTAAAAACATTGGCAGGAAATACTACGGTAAATAATAATCTGACTATAGGAGCAAATACCACGCTTCAGGTAAATTCAAGAACATTCACCGTAAATGGTTCTGCAATTATAGACGGAGAATTTAACGATAATAATAATACAGGTACAAATACTTTTGTGGGTACAGTTACGGTGAATAACGGTGGCGTTTTTTCTACAAGTAATAATTCACCGTTTGTTTTCAGAGGAGGTATTGTAAACAATGGTACTTTTAATAAAACAGGTACAGGTACAGTTACTTTCAATACCAATAATCAAAGCATTAGCGGCATCGGAAACATAACTTCAAACGGCACTATAACCGTAACAGGAGTTACAGTAACCAACAACAGTTCAAATCTTTCTTTTACGAATACAGCCAACGGTTCATTGGCAGGTAACGGCACTTGGATTCAGGGCGCGGGAAGTGTTCTGAATTATTCAGGCGGAACGATAACTATATCCAATATAGATTTTTCTACCAATGCCAATACAGTAAACTATAACAGAGGGGGAAATCAAACAATAAGAAATACAACATACTCTTCTTTAAGCACAAATACTTCCGGCACAAAAACACTTGGAGGAAATATTATTATAAGCGAAAATCTTATTATCGGAGCATCTACAATTTTAGATGTTTCAGGGTCTAATTACTCAATAAATATTGCAGGCAACTGGAACAATGCGGGTACATTTGCCGCAAGAAGCGGAACAGTAACTTTTAACGGTAGCTTGCCTCAATCAATTTCACCCAATACAAGTAATTTTTACAACACGGTATTCAACAATACTTCAGGCGGCACAGCAGCTATTGTGTTGAACGATAACGTTACCGTAGGCAATCAATGCACCATGACTAACGGTATTATTGCCACAGGCAGCAACCGTTTAATAATCAGTAGCAGTAATGCCGCAAACCTTTCAGGGTTCAGCAGCGCAAGTTATGTAAACGGAAACCTGAGAAGACATATCGCAAACAACACTTCAACTTATGCTTTTCCTGTGGGCAATGAATTGTATTACCGTGCAGATATAAAAAACAATAATCTTAACGGTGTTACCTACATTGATGCAAGATACGGCTTGCTGGAAAGACACAATGATTTGGATATGAATGTAAATGACGGAGTAACGTT
>CAYSGX010000568.1:0-1939 GCA_964430605.1 uncultured Chitinophagaceae bacterium | reverse complement strand
CTTACCAGCATAAAGCCCAAAAAATAATTTATAAACCCGCTCACAGCAATGAGTATTAACCCAATATTGATATGCTGCAATGCAACGGGATAGAATAAATTATAAATAGCTTTACCGATAATTAAAATACCTGCAACAACAATAAAACCTCCTTCAAAACCTGCTGAAAGAAATTCTACCTTACCATGGCCATAGGGATGATTTTTGTCTTTTGGCAACGAAGCAATAATTACACTTGCCAAAGAAATGATACCTGCAATTACATTGACTATAGATTCCATTGCATCGCCTAAAATGGCATTAGAATCGGTAATGGCATAGGCAAAAAACTTAATGCCAAGCAACACAATACCCACAGAAACCGTAATAAAAAGCAGTTTAATATTATAGGCTGAATGTATGGGTTTGTTCATATTCTAAATGTAAAAATAGCGGTTGAGGTATTTAAAAAAAAGAGGCTGTTTCAAAAGCCTCCGAAATGTAATAAATGTCATCCTGAGCTTGTCGAAGGATATGTATCTATTATGTTTTCATGCTTCGACAACCTGTCCCGAACTTGATTCGGGAGGCTCAGCATGACAGACTTTTGAACAGCCTCTTGTTTAAGCTGAATATTTTACTGAAACTATTTCAAAATCATTAAACGTTCTCTGGCTAAAAGAGAAGCTCCTGATACTTCTACTACATAAGAACCATTTACTAATGATGTTGTGCTTACCGTAATAACATTATTGCCATTAACGATTTCGGCAACAGTATTTAAAACTACTTTTCCGGCTAAATCATATACCGTAACATTACCGTTGCCATTAGCAGCGTTTTCAGCATCAAACTTAATGATTGCTGTATTAGCAGCGGGATTCGGATATACTGTCATATTAGCTACACCTTTATGTTTTTCAGTAATACCGCTCACTAAAATAATATCAGAAATATATCTTGGGGCAATGCTGTAGAAAGAAGTGTGCGGAGGGCTTGAATCGAACTGGCCGCCAATGCCAATGATATCGAATGCGCCTACCGGAACGGGTTGATTATACAAAGCTGTTTGCTCATCGATTCTGATTTCAAATTCATTGCCACCACTGGTAGCTTTAACAGTGAAACCCGAAATATTGGCATTGTTCCATGCAGAAGGGTTGCTAATTGTTACGTTATTAATTCTGATTAATTCCGATTCTACACCTTCAGCAGGAAATGCTACTACTTGTGGAACAGGTAAATTTCCTGTACCAATTTTATATACGGTATCTAAGAAAGTCATTTGTGTTAAACCACTAAACTCACCTACCTCACCTGCTACTGCAACGGAGGCGCCTTCGGTTACGGTGTAGCCAAAATTATTGTTAGGTGAGAAAACACCAATACCGCCTGTGCCATCGTAGATAGTAAACTGAATACCTGCCGAACGGTTATTGATACCCAATACCGTTCCGCGCACTTCGCAAGTAATGCCAATTGAATCAGAGATGCCATTTGCATCATTAGTTCTTAAAACTGAAATAGGTAAAACATTTGCAGGTGTTGCCTCGTCATCGGTAATATTTAAAGTGAAAGTAGCATTGCCTAACAACAAACCTGTTGAAGGGTTTGATAAACTAAATGTTACGGTTCTGTTACCATCTGCAACTGCATTGTCGGTAATAGTAACAGTTACTGTTTGTGAAGTAATTCCTGGGGCAAAGGTTACAGTTTCGGAAGTAAAATTATCTACATCTGCGGCATTGCCTGTGGCAAGGGTAACATCAACCGTTTTTTGAATACCGGCAACCTGATTTAAGTTTACAGTCAGACTATATGTACCTGCGGCTTCACTAACGGTGGCTGCTACAGGAGCAAAATTGGCGATAGTATCCGCAGGCGGTGCGCAGGGTGTCATAGTGTGGCTACCCAATTGTGTTACATCTATTGCCAAAGCATCCCATTGAGTAATACCAAC
>CAYSGX010000567.1:0-1942 GCA_964430605.1 uncultured Chitinophagaceae bacterium | reverse complement strand
TACAATAGTTTATACCGTAAGGCATTAGACTAATATTGAAATATAAACGGTATAAAACAGTTGGCAAAACCTGTTCCGAACCTGATTCGGAAGTACCCTTCACAAAAGCATCCACTAAGAGTACCATTGTGTCCTTCGTGAAAATCTTAGTGCCCATTGTGGTAAAATAAAACCACTAAGCCCACTAAGGTTTCACAAAGTACACGAAGTTTTCAGCCTGTTTTTGTCAAATTTTTGTAAATGTCTTAAAATTCATTTTATACCCTATAGCCCTTATTTTATTGATTTTTTTTGTAAAATCTTTGTAAAACATTATTTAGACCAAATCTAAATAGTTAATTATCTATAACCTTGCACTTCTAATTACAGAAAATACAGTGCAATGAAAAAAACAATACTTATCTCATTATTTTGTATAAGCATAGCCTTATTAAAGTCCCAAACCCACTGCCCCAACATTGATTTTTCGCAGGGCGATTTTTCGGGCTGGACACCCACAACCGGGCCCGGCAATACCTGTTGCAGTAACCCGGGAATAATTAACCCTTCCAACTTTACAATCATTTCCACCCCGGGGCCCGATTTTAACACCTGCCAAAACGTGCCAAGAATACCCACGGGATTAACGCAGGTAGCGCGGGTAGGCAGCACAGGCGGTGGCGGGTATGGAAACTATACAGGCAAAAAACTGAAATACGACCTCACGGTTGATGCCGGCCATTCCTTATTGATTTATGAATTGGCTGCCATTTATTTTGGAACAGGGGTAAGTGGCACTCATTACAATACATCTGGCGCGCACATTAAAGGGAAACTGCTGGATACCAATGGTCAGCCCATAGGAAACGGCAACTGCGGAGATTACAATGTGTATGACGGCATTACTTCCTACACTGCCCAGTGCGGCTTTGCGGGCTGGTTGCCATGGAGTGCGGTAGCTGTTGACCTGACCGCCTACATCGGGCAAACCGTTTCGCTTGAATTTTACGCCTACGATTGCTGGACTGGCGACCACGGCAGCTATGCTTATGTGGCGGCTTCGTGCAACAAATTTGTAGATACCGTTTGGTTTTGTCCCGAACTCACTGAATTTAGCTTTTCTGCCCCGCCTCGTTTTCATTCTTACTCGTGGAGCAATGGCAACACTACGCAAACCGTAACCGTGCAAAACCCTTACGATGGGCAGGCGGTTACCTGTGCGTTGGGAGGCTTCAACGGTTGCTCGGCTGTCAAAACCTATATCCTGAAAGCGTATGATGCGGCAACGGCAGATTTCACCGTGCAAAACCCGGGAACAAGCGCGTGCAGCGCGGTTGATTTTTCCGATAATTCATCTATAAGCGGAACGGCTTCGATTATTGTTCGTCAATGGAATTTTGACGACCCCGCTTCGGGAAATGCAGACACATCTTCGCTTTTAAATCCCGCTCATGTTTTTTCTTCCGCAGGTAGTTACAACGTATCGCTGGTGGTGGTTTCTTCACAAGGTTGTAAAGATACCATTACAAAACCCGTTACCGTTTTATCCGCTTCCGGTTATATCACGGCAGGTTTCAGTAGTGCGTCAGGTGCGAATGCTTGCAGCGAAATCGCTTTCACCAACAGCATCGCTATACAAAACGGGGCGGCCACAGGCACATGGCATTGGGATTTTGGCGACCCCGCTTCAGGCGCGGCAAACACCAGCAATCAGCAAAACCCTGTGCATGTTTTTTCTTCCCTCGGAACTTTTGATGTAACGCTTATCGCTTCCACAGCCAATGGTTGCGCAGATACGGTTTCGCAGCAGGTTACGGTGCAAAGCGTGGGCGGTGCTGTATTTTTTACCGATGAAAATATTTGCATGGGCGATACTTCTTTTTTCATTGATGCCTCTGTCGGAAACATCAGCTTATATGAATGGGATTTTGGTGATAATTCGCCTGTAAATAACAACGCGAAT
>CAYSGX010000566.1:0-1957 GCA_964430605.1 uncultured Chitinophagaceae bacterium | reverse complement strand
CGTTGGCGCTTTCAGGAAGATTAAGAAATATAATGGCAGTATTGCTTGGGTCGTACCTTAGCTGATGGTATTTTTCTACGGTTTTTAAATTTTCATTACCCACAGACAGGCAATCGAAACCAAGCGGAAGTTTAGCGTAGCTATCTCCAAGAATAGTGTCGGCAGTAAGTTCATTGGCACACATCCAGTCTTGCAATACAGAAGTATATACCTGCCTGAAATCTATTTTGTGCTTCATGTTATAATTTTGGTCAAGGTCGGTAAGGTTTACATCATCTCCGATAAAACCATTTCCGTTTAGTGCAGGGCCAAATAGCATTAAAGGCGCAGCAGTACCGTGGTCTGTTCCAATAGAAGCATTATCATTCACTCTTCTTCCAAATTCAGAAAAAGTCATGCACAGCACATTTTGGTCTTTACCCAACACCGCCAAATCGTCATAAAATGCTTTTACCGAATCGGCAAGCTCGGTTAATAATTCAGGATGGCGGGTGTCTTGTTGCGCATGAGTATCGAAACCATCTAAGGTTAGCATGTAAATTTTAGTAGCCAAGCCACCTTTAATTAAGCGGGAAACCAAACCTAAAGATTCGCCCAAGCCTGTAGGGAAAGAAACCGTATTGCTTCCTGCATTGTAGACATTGTGAATAGATTCCGACTGGTAATAGGTGCTGTTGATGATACTCTTCATGAAGTCGAGCTGGTCTTCGTAATAGCAGGTGGCATTGCCGTTTACATTATATAGCGAGCCTGTTTGTGCGATTTGATACAACGTAGCGGGATCAATTACATTCATTGCCATGTTGTTGCTGTCTTCATTAAAAAACAAAATGTTGCCATCGCCACCCACTTGCACCGCTAAAGGGGCAACAGGTGGGTTTACCAGAAAGTTGGGGTTTTCGTTCCATAAATACCTGCCCAGCCAGCCCGATTTTGAAGTGTGGCTGCTGTCAGACGAATCCCAGATATCAGTAGATACAAAGTGAGATAAATCCTGATTATTGTAGCCTACATTTTGTATTACTTTCATTTTGCCTTCATCCCAAAGGTTTTTTAAAGAAGAAGCAAAATTTGGCACGGAATATTTATTGTTTAATGCAATCAGGTTGTTGGCAGGTATTTTCAGAATAGGGCGATAAGTAGCGTAAGTGCCATAATCAAAAACAGGCACAAAAGTATTTAAGCCGTCATTGCCGCCTTTCAGCCTTATAATAACTAATATTCTGTCGCCACTGCCTGAAAGCATTTTAGCGATAGCGGGCGATGCCAGTAACTGATTAAATGGAATTCCTGAAAAAGCGACCGTCCCGGCACTTACCAAACCTAAATTTTTCAGAAAATCCCTTCTGCCTATGCCTTCGTTGTGGTGGTCATCGTGTGCAGCGCCATCTTTCATACTGCTGCCTTTTGGTAATTTATGGTGAATACTCATTGTGGTGTATTGAGTTTACTTAGTTTAATTGAAATTCAGGCCTTCTGATAATCCATTTCATTAAGTTCCAAACCTGCTCGGGAATGTATTGAAACTGCAGGTTCCATAACCCTAAATCGAAATAGTTTTGAGGAACCTGATACTTTAACGCGGCAGTCGCTTCATTGTATGCGGCAGTATTTTCTAATCCCTTAGGAATAAAATGGTCGGTAATTTTTTTTGCGACTAATGCTACATCAGATGAATTGCCTGAAGTGTTGACAGCCAATTCCCTGAATTTTTCTTTGTCTAAAATTGCTACTGCATAATCTAAAAAATTACTTAAAGCATACCAGCGTTTAGTTATTGCGGTACCGTTTATCCAGGCGCGGTTGCCACTCCATCCCGAAACATCTGTAGGCTGAAATAACTGTTGCCCCATATCTATGGTTAAATATCCGGCTGCTTCAATAATAAGATTGTTATAAGGTAAATTACCCTCTTTTATCATCATGATTAGACACTCAACAGGGCTTTTTATTTGCA
>CAYSGX010000565.1:0-1969 GCA_964430605.1 uncultured Chitinophagaceae bacterium | reverse complement strand
AAATGGAATGCTTACAATTGTAAACGACCTCGGGCAATTTATTGATGTTGTTTCTGTAACCAACAACCAAACTCAAATTTCAACATCTAACCTCCGGCCGGGAATATACTTCCTAGCATTTCAGACAGAAAAGAGTATCATAACAAGAAAGTTGGTTATTCAGCAGTAAGCATGTAGTTCTGTCAGGAAGGTTAGGAGGGTAGGGTATTTTTGGGGTGAGGTGGTTGGTGGCAAAAAATGTAAAAGCCTTTCATGAAAATTTGCTTTTAAATTAATTACAATAAAAAAAGGGTTATGAAACACGCTATCCTTATTTCAGTATTAATGTTTTTATTTAAAACTTCATCTCCTTGCGTTTGCTATGATCCATCTTCCTTTTGCATTACTCATAGATATTATAGTATGGCAGCAAGCTGTATTGTTGCAGATACATTCTCTCATGGTATTTCATTAAAGGTATTACACTATCTGAGCGGCAATGAAAACAGAGACACCATTAATGTATGGGATTTAGGCGGGCCTTACAATATGTGTAATGATTCAGTCTCTAACACAAGGGCAGTCGGCTTGGGTAATATTGGCGATACCATAATAGTTGCCCTGCCAAGAATAGACACCATAAAAAACACATGGGATACTATTGGTGATTACAGAGTTCCGGGCTTTACATGCAACGAACATGTATTACGTGTATTGAACGATACGGTAAGAGGACTCATATCAGGCGGTTTCTGCCGCTATGTAAATAATTGTTTAAAAAGCTATAATTACGATGATTTCATAAATGAATTTGCCGTAAAAAGTTTGGAATGCAATATGTGGCTGAATATAAAAGAACCTGAAATACACGGCTTGCTGAATTATTACCCAAATCCGGCAACAGACAAAATTGTCTTTACAACAACTGAAAATGGAATGCTTACAATTGTAAACGACCTCGGGCAATTTATTGATGTTGTTTCTATCACCAACAACCAAACTCAAATTTCAACATCCAACTTCCGGCCGGGAATATACTTCTTGGCATTTCAGACAGAAAAAAGTATCATAACAAGAAAGTTGGTTATTCAGCAGTAAGTATTACAACAGGTTAGATTTTGCGCATCTGCCGTGCCAAATATTTTTCCCTATAATAAACTATTTTAGATGCTAATTGTATTACAAATATTCCTGCTGAAAATTTTGTGAATTATTTTGCAAAGCATTCAGTATAATAAATTACAAACTTATAAGCATGACTAATAAAAACAATAGAAGAAGTTTCTTAGGCAAACTTTCGTTGGGCATTTCAGCCATATTAGCATTTCCGTTAACCAGCCTTGCGCAGTATCAGGCACAAAAAGAAAAAAACAAAACCATGTTAATACCTGAAAAAACAGTAAAAGAAATTAAGCCGTTGGGTTTTCAGTGGGAAACAGCCGACCCGTTTTTGTTTTGTGTACATCATGAAGATAAATTCCCTAAAGGCAACGATAATCTGGGACCAGATGCCTCGCTTGCAGGCAGAAACATGGGGCAGGATTTTATAATTAAAGATGGTTACAGAATGTATCACGGAAAAAAAGTGCCGGGCTTTCCCGGGCATCCGCATCGCGGGTTTGAAACCATTACTGTTGTGCGGGAAGGCTTTGTAGATCATGCCGATTCTATGGGGGCTGCCGGCCGCTATGGGCAGGGCGATGTGCAGTGGATGACTGCGGGTAAAGGCGTGCAGCATTCTGAAATGTTTCCGCTGCTGCATAAGGATAAAGAAAACCCCATGGAGCTGTTCCAGATATGGCTCAATCTTCCTAAGAAAAATAAAATGGCAGACGCGCATTTTACCATGATGTGGGAAGATACTATTCCCAAGTATATACATAAAGATACCAACGGCAACGCTACCAAAATTGAAATTATTGCAGGCAGTTTAAACGGCTATAAAGCCCCCGCGCCACCACCCGATTCATGGGCTGCTGATGCGAAAAAT
>CAYSGX010000564.1:0-1971 GCA_964430605.1 uncultured Chitinophagaceae bacterium | reverse complement strand
TTTCAGCAGAACAGGTTTGCGTTTTGGCTTTGCATTATTAACAGCCTGCAACTCATTGAGCAATTGCATCAAGGGCTCTTTATCCTGCAAAGCCCTTAGGCCGGGTGTATTGGGCGAGCTTACATTTACCGTAAAATAATCTACATAATTAAACAGTGCGTTGAAGCATTTGATATAATCGCTCACCGCTTCTTCATTGGGTGTAATTTTATTTTTACCAATATTACCGCCTATTATTAACCCTTTGGGCCTGTTTTTTAATCGTGCCGCGACAGCCGTCATGCCATCGTTATTAAAGCCCATGCGATTAATAATAGCATTGTCTTTTTGCAAACGAAACAAACGGGGCTTGTCATTGCCCGCCTGTGGCAATGGTGTTACCGTTCCTATTTCTATATGCCCGAAACCTAAGCAAGCCAGTTCGTGCAGGTACTTGGCATTTTTATCGAAGCCTGCTGCCAACCCCACTTTATTGGGAAATTCAATACCAAACAAAGTAGTATTGAGCGATTTATTTTCTACCGTAAAAATTGATTTGCAGATAGTTTTGGCAAAAGGAATTTTCAGTAAAACTTTAAAAAGATTAAGGGTGAAATAGTGTGCGGCTTCCGCATCGAGCAGAAAAAATAACGGGCGAAGAATTAATTTATACAAGCGGAATATTTTCGGCAAAAATAAACCAAACTGTGCGTAATTAATTTATGCAATGATTTATGTTATTGGTTGCTGAAACAAAACTGCCTAAATTGGCAGCATCAAAATCAACCCCCATGTCACATTATTATTCGCTTGGCAGCATTCCGAAAAAACGCCACACACAGTTCAGGAAACCCGATGGCACATTGTATTCAGAACAATTAATTTCTACCGAAGGCTTCTCTGATATTTATTCTTTATGTTATCATCTAAACCCGCCTACGTTGGTTACTAAAGTAGATGAGCATTATTACGTAGCGCCCGAGGCAGGTATAGATATTAATATGCAGCATCGCTCTTTCGAGGGGTTTAATATTACGCCCGAAGCAGATTATTTGAAGAGCAGAAAAATTGTGCTGTATAATAACGACTGTTATGTTTCGTTAGCTGCGCCCACTGAATCTACTACTAATTATTTTTTCAAAAACTCTCAGGCCGATGAAATGGTTTTTATTCATCAGGGCTCGGGTACGCTGAAAACAATGTATGGCAATTTGCCTTTTGCCTATGGCGATTATTTAATTATACCAAGGGGCACTACTTACCAGTTTCATTTTAACGATGAAAACAACCGCTTATTAATAGTAGAATCTTTCAGCCCCATAAGAACGCCCAAGAGATACAGAAATGATTTTGGGCAATTGCTGGAACACTCGCCCTTTTGCGAGCGTGATATTCGCAAGCCGCAAGATTTAAAAACGCATGACGAGCAAGGCGATTTTCTTACCTACATCAAAAAGCAGGATACCATTTTTCCTTATCACTATGCCAACCATCCGTTTGATGTAGTGGGTTGGGACGGCAACTTGTTTCCTTACGCTTTTTCTATTCACGATTTTGAGCCAATAACAGGGCGTGTGCACCAGCCGCCTCCCGTGCATCAAACATTTGAAGCGCGCAACTTTGTTATCTGCTCATTTGTGCCGCGCCTGTATGATTATCACCCTGAATCCATTCCTGCACCTTATAATCATGTGAATGTAGATTCTGATGAAGTATTGTATTATGTAGATGGCGACTTTATGAGCCGCAAGCATGTTACCAAAGGTATGATTACGTTACACCCCATTGGTATTCCGCATGGCCCGCATCCCGGAACGGTAGAAAAAAGTATCGGCAAAAAAGAGACGCTTGAATTAGCCGTGATGATAGATACTTTTCATCCGCTGAAAATTACCAAAGCGGCACTGGCTATTGAGCATAAAGATTATTACAAAAGCTGGACTGAATAAACAGACCTCTTTCATAAGTCATTTTGTTGCTTCCGAACGATAG
>CAYSGX010000563.1:0-1973 GCA_964430605.1 uncultured Chitinophagaceae bacterium | reverse complement strand
AGGAGAGCCAAAAGTAAAACAAGTAGAGGTGAAGGGTAGCGGCGATGTAATAAAAATGTAAGTAAATTAAAAAATATAAAAAGGCTTCCCGTTTTAGCAGGAAGCCTTTTTATATTTAAATCATCATTTATGAATAATACCCATCAAGAAAACCTATAAAGGAATATTTCCATGTTTTTTCTTGGGTAGTTTATCCACTTTATTCTTTAGCATTGAAAAAGCACGGATCAGTTTTTCACGTGTATCTTCCGGTTTGATCACTTCATCCACATAACCTCTTTCTGCTGCACGGTATGGATTTGCAAAATGTTTAATGTATTCTTTTTCTTTTTCAAGTAATTTAGCTGCCGGATCTTTGGAAGCGGCGATCTCTGCTTTAAAAATAATTTCTGCCGCTCCTTTTGCTCCCATTACTGCAATTTCAGCGGATGGCCAGGCATAATTCATATCGCAGCCAATGTGTTTGCTGTTCATTACATCGTATGCTCCACCGTAAGCTTTACGGGTAATTACCGTAACACGCGGAACGGTGGCCTCGCAAAATGCATACAATAATTTTGCACCGTTGGTAATAATTGCATTCCATTCTTGGTCTGTGCCGGGTAAAAATCCGGGCACATCTTCAAATACCAGCAGCGGAATATTAAACGAGTCGCAAAAGCGTACAAAACGCGCTCCTTTTTGCGAGGCATGAATATCTAAACAACCGGCAAGCTGAGAGGGCTGGTTGCCAACAATGCCAATGCTTCTTCCGGCCAAACGTGCAAATCCGACAACAATATTTTCTGCGTAGTTTTTATGCACTTCATAAAACGAGCCATTATCAACAATGTTGTCAATCACTTCGCGCATATCGTAAGGCTGATTGGCATTTTCGGGAATGATATTGCTTAACGCAGGGCGCATTTCATTGCTTGCCTGATAGGGCAGATGCGGAGTATGCTCTTCGCAGTTTTCAGGAATATAGCTGATTAGTTTCTTGAGTTGGTTGATGCAGTCAATTTCATTGGCGGCAGTAAAATGTGCCACGCCACTTTTAGAGGAATGTACGCTTGCACCGCCTAATTCTTCTGATGTTACTTCTTCATGCGTAACGGTTTTTACCACATTAGGCCCTGTAACAAACATGTATGAGGTATTTTCTACCATCATAATAAAATCAGTAATAGCAGGGCTGTATACAGCACCGCCTGCACAAGGCCCCATAATGGCAGAGATTTGTGGAATAACTCCGCTTGCCATGGTGTTGCGGTAAAAAATATCCGCATATCCGCCTAACGAAACCACACCCTCCTGAATGCGTGCTCCTCCTGAATCGTTCAACCCGATTATTGGCGCTCCGGCTTTCATGGCTAAATCCATCAGCTTACAGATTTTTTCAGCGTGGGTTTCGCTTAAAGAGCCTCCGAATACTGTAAAATCCTGTGAGAATACATAAACCAATCGCCCGTCAATATTGCCATAGCCTGTAACCACACCATCGCCTAGAAACTGTTGCTTTTCCATGCCAAAATCTTTGCTCCGGTGTGTTACAAAAGCCCCGATTTCTTCAAAGCTGCCTTTATCTAATAAAAAATGTATGCGTTCACGTGCGGTTAACTTCCCCTTTTTGTGCTGCGAGTCAATGCGTGCCTGGCCTCCGCCTAGTTGAGCTTTTTCACGCATGTTGGTTAATAATCCTCTTTTATCGGTTTGTGTTTGTTGAGGTGATGTATTGCTCATTACTGTTTTAATTTTTATCCAAACTGTGAAAGTATGCAATATTACTATAAATATGGTTAGGAGAAGTACTAATTTAATGCAGGAAAGTCAAGTTTTATTGGACAAAGGCATTTGGTTTTGCAGTAGACTGGCTTCTTATTTCTGTTGTTGAAATAGTTTTGTATCGTGTTTAATAATAGAGCTTCGTAGTTCTATTATGCACGACTCGTCAACCACCCTTCAAAATACCTCTTTCGATTCCTTGAATGCTT
>CAYSGX010000562.1:0-1976 GCA_964430605.1 uncultured Chitinophagaceae bacterium | reverse complement strand
GTAGGTCTTTGTTTCAGCCAGTGGCGGTGGGCATACATGCGGATATTGTGCCCGTGATTGCCATCGGCATTTATAGTATGGGTGTGCGCCAAGCAACCGTCTGTCATTCTGCCCATAAAATTACCTACGGTATGTTGTCCGTTCCAAGACGTTCCGCATTGTGTGGGTCCGTCATTCATAGTTATATTTCTTGTGTTACTCATAAGGTTGTCATCATAAGGAAAGAAAATACCGCTATCAGCATTAGGGTTTCCGGTACTGCCACCATGGCTGTGGTTTCCTGCCGCATCAATAATTGAACTCAGGTTACTGTATTCACCAACTGCATAACTGCCAACTGTGGCAGCATTTCCGCCCCACCAAAAAGCGCCATCGCTGATGGTATTTCCATTGGCTCCGTCTCCATTACCGTTTATCCATTCTCTTGAATCATCAGTACTCCACCAGCCGCCCCAGTTATGCGTGTGCGCTCCGGCAAGCGAAGTATTTAATACGCCTGCACCTGTGGCGGTTCCTGTGGCGGTATGCTGATGGTCGGTAATGGCTTCAACCTGTGTTACACCCGTTAAAACGCCACCATTGGCTACATTAGCCACGCCGCCTCTGGCACGAATAAAACTGCCATCGGCAATATCAGTTTCTATCCATGTAGTATTAGGATAAATAGTGTTGGGGCTTGCCGCTTCAAACCATTGTATATAAGTAGCCCCTATAGGCGGTGTATTTACATTCAGCCACACCGTGCCGTTGAAAAATTCCAGCACACCTAAATCGGTATTATATCTTGTAGCCCCGGTAGGTGGCGTGGCAGGGCGTTGTGCTGTAGCGCCCGCAGGAACACCAATAGCATCGCTGGTTGCAACCTGAAATGAAACCGTGGGATTGTTGGTTCCCACACCCACATTGCCTGTATTGCCATTGTAAATATTATTGCCGTTAAACAGCCAGTCATCATCGCCAATAGCGCTTATTACATTGCCTGTTATGGTTATTCCTATTCCGGCAATATAAACCGAACCGCCTACCGGCTTCCACATAGGAATTGAAATATCGTAGTAGTAGAAAGCCTTGTCAGAAAGCTGATAAATCAACAATCCATCGGCAATGGCGTTGCCTGCGTTGTTGATTGTGACAGTATCAGTTCTTGGTACTAAAAAGCCTTTGTCGCTGGCAGTTAAATCGAGCAACGCTGAAGCTGCCGGAGTAATAGTGCCTATACCCATATTGTTTTGGGCAGTTAGTGTTTGAAATAAAATGACAGCGATGAATAAAACGGAAAAAATCTTCTTCATGGTTTAGTTGGTTTACAAGTCCGAAGTTAGTGCAAATGACAAAACTTAAAAAGCCTTCAAAGTATAATACGCTGAAGCGGAGAAACAAATTTGCCACAACGGCACAGAAACACTAAAGGGAATGGAATGCTGATTGCGCTGATGAAGCGATGAATTATGATTTTTTTTGAGAAATTTTTATTGCCCTCGCTTTTCCGAATTTGTAATCATTACTGTTCGAAACCTTGAATTTGCTCTTTTGCAACGGGTTAAAACCCGCTGCTTTTTTTGACAAAAGGACTTTTTATTTTTAAAAGCGGACTAAAGTCCGCAAAGAAAAGAATCGAATTTTCGTGTTTCGAACACTTGCGATTTGTAATTCAGAAGATTTATAAAATCCGAAGAGCAGGTTACAAATTCTGACCAGCAGATTATTGCTTAGCTATTTTGGTAATGTACAACTGCCCCGATGTATCGGTGAAACGTATAAAATAAATACCGCCCGACTCTTGGGAAAGATTTATTGTTGCGGGGGTATGTTTTGCAAGTGTTTGGGTATAAAGTATCTGCCCCATAATATTGCTCACTGTTAACTCGCCTGCCGCAACGCCCTGAACCGTTATGATGCCCGCAGTAGGATTAGGAAAAATTTTCACTGCCCGCCCGCCATGCGCTGCCACATTAGTGTTGTTATCGGTAGTATCA
>CAYSGX010000561.1:0-1977 GCA_964430605.1 uncultured Chitinophagaceae bacterium | reverse complement strand
GGTGGCACGCCAAGACGCGAAGTCGCAAAGGGTGTAGAACCTTTCGAATTGCAGTAATCCTCTTTGTGAAACTTTGAGCTTCTTCGTGTGCCTTTGTGCAATAATTTATTTGTAACACAAAGCGGCATAAAGACCACACAAAGTTTCACAAAGCGGATTTCCCTTGCAGATGCAGATTCAAAATCTGTGTAATCCCGTAATCTGCTTCATCTGCGATGCAGACAGCAGAAAAAAGGAAGGCTTCCTTGTGAGGGAAGCCTTGGTGGTAATTGGTGGGTTGAATGTTATTTATTCCTTCACAAACCTCTTCACAGTTTGGGTTTTTCCGCTTTGCAATTGTATGAAATAAATACCTGTGGGCAATGTATTTACATCTATACTGAAATTATTATCACTTACCTTGTTTGCCATTACTATTGCGCCAAGAGTATTGATAATTTGATATTGAATAGTATTATTGTCTTTTAATGCAGTTGTAATATTTAGTATGCCAGATGTTGGGTTTGGATACATTTGCAAATTGAGTTCATCATGTCTTGAAACAATGTTAGTAGTTATATCGCACAAACCGGCTAATTCACCAAAATTTAAAGCGCAATCAAAGATTTTTATTTCATCGAGCGAGCCGGTAAATTTTACACCATTAGGGACAACATTCGTACATATATCATCACCAAATATTAAAGGAACATTATTACTGGTATTAAATAGAGATGGGGTATTGAATGAGCCTTCATTATTACAATCTACATACAACGTATAAAGTGTGCCAGAGCGAACAACAGCTACATGATGCCAATTGCCGTCATTCACCGGGGTGGTTCCAAATATAATGTCCCAGTTGTTACTCTCAGCGGTTTCAAACACAACGATACCGTTTTTTAAAGAAAGACTAAACCACGAACCTGCTGCTACACAGGCAACTCGTTTTGAAATAAAACGTGAGTCACCATTCTGTAAAGAAGTTTTAACCCAGCAGCTAATTGTATAATCACTGATTCCGAAATTTCCTAAAGTGTTGTTCACTTCAATGATATCATCTACCGCATCAAAGTAATAAGCGCTGTTGGGTGTGCCATCATGCCCTGTTGTTAATGTTGTACCGTTTACTACAGTGCCGTTGTTTCCATTTCCGCTGGCATCGTTGGCATTGCCATTAAACGAATAATCAGCAATAATACATAGCTGCGATGGAACAGAACACAGTGCTAAAATTTCACTTGTGTTTAAGGCACAATCAAAGATTTTTATTTCATCGAGCGAGCCGGTAAATTTTACACCATTAGGGACAACATTCGTACATATATCATCACCAAATATTAAAGGAACATTATTACTGGTATTAAATAGAGATGGGGTATTGAATGAGCCTTCATTATTACAATCTACATACAACGTATAAAGTGTGCCAGAGCGAACAACAGCTACATGATGCCAATTGCCGTCATTCACCGGGGTGGTTCCAAATATAATGTCCCAGTTGTTACTCTCAGCGGTTTCAAACACAACGATACCGTTTTTTAAAGAAAGACTAAACCACGAACCTGCTGCTACACAGGCAACTCGTTTTGAAATAAAACGTGAGTCACCATTCTGTAAAGAAGTTTTAACCCAGCAGCTAATTGTATAATCACTGATTCCGAAATTTCCTAAAGTGTTGTTCACTTCAATGATATCATCTACCGCATCAAAGTAATAAGCGCTGTTGGGTGTGCCATCATGCCCTGTTGTTAATGTTGTACCGTTTACTACAGTACCGTTGTTTCCATTTCCGCTGGCATCGTTGGCATTGCCGTTAAATGAATAATCGGCAATAAGGCACTGTGAAAAAACAGTTTCAGTAACAGCAAACTGAATGGCAATAATTAATAATAATCTTCTGATGTTTTTCATGGGTTTATTTTTAATAATGCCTACTCTGCATCCCCTTTTCGGCTACCGGGGTTATTATTTATAAAAAGCAAAGCCACCCCACAA
>CAYSGX010000560.1:0-1988 GCA_964430605.1 uncultured Chitinophagaceae bacterium | reverse complement strand
CACATACGTTTGAATAAAAGGACGCAACACTGCCACATATTCTTTTCGTGCCAAATCTTTAGCCGTGCGTTGCGAAGTGCTGCTGTTTAACCGGTCGCGGGCAATAAACCATTTTGCCGACCACACCAGTTGCTTTGTAGTAATAGTGTTTATTGCATCTATAGGAATATTCCAATCGCCCATTTTAAGCGTTACTGTGTTGATAAACACTTCCTGAAAGGTGTCAAAATCTGCATCTTTTGCAGGTATCGGATCATGGCTTGCCATAATATTCGTTTTTTAGGATGAAATAAAAAAATTATTTTTTTGATGAAACATTGTTTCGGCAATGCCCTGTAGGTTATGGGGCATGCCCCAGCGATTTCCTGATATGCCCTATAATTTCCGGGGCATGCCCTAAAGCTTGTTTTATATGCCCCGGAAATTTCGGGGCGCGCCCCAGCGTTTGTTTGACATGCCTTGTAAGTTCCGGTGCATGACCTAAAGTTTGTTCGACATGCCCCGGAAGTTTAGGGGCATCACCTGCTGTTTGTTTTATATGCCTTGCTACCGCTATGATGTGCCCTGCAACTTGCAGGGCAAAACGATTTGCTGTTATATACAAGCCGGGCGGCTGTTTGTCTATAGCAATTTTTAGTTTTAATATGGCTGAAAATAAAATGGTCATTATAATAAATTTTATGACATGGTTTCAGGATAATATTTTATGCTGAAAAATGCTTGCCTTTAAGCTGAAACAAAGTTGAAACGCCCGGTAATTTTTCACAATACCTCCTATGAGGTATTTTTCAGCCCGAAAAATAAAATTGACCCCACAGACATACCTCTTTTGTGGTATTTTATGACATACTAATACAATAGTATTTATATCTTTATTACATTCGGAAAAAAGATATTCATATATAACCCTGCTATAGCCACACACTATTACTATAACCTAAAATGCACAAAGCTATGAATCATCAACAGATAGATGCTTTGCTATCATTTAGTAACGCTACCAACGCCATTCATGCTGCAATGCCCCTGCCCGCTTTGCAACATATTACCGACCATGTAGAAGGCCACGAATACATGGTAATTATAAGCGACCTGTCAGATGTGATGCCGCTATTTTTGAATCGTAAAGCGCGCGAATTTTTGCAACTTACCAACGAAGCCGCACAGGCACTGGGCAAGGGCTTTTACGGGCAGTTGCTACATCCCGATAATCTCGACTCGATGACTGCCGTGCTGCGCCATTTCCTGCACACCCCTACACAGCCCTATTATGTATGTTATAAGGTAATAACGCCACAGCACCCGCTGCGCTGCATACAAGTGGTAACACGCCAGTTGCCCGCCAGCCCGGGCAGCCACAGGCAATTGGTAATATCGGCATGTATGGCTGTAGATAATCTGGTAAACAACAACAGCGGTTATCATTTTTTCAGAAAAATGATAGATGAGCTTGCACCGCTCATGCCGCTATTTACCACACTTACCCCTGCCGAAAAAGAGATGCTGCAACTGATGATAGCCGGCCATAGCGACAGAGATATCGCCACCAACACCCACCACAGTTTTCATACCATTAAAACGCATCGTAAAAACATTATGGCCAAGCTGAAAGTGAACAAAGCCATCTGCCTGGGCAAATACCATTTGCTGTTTCAACTGGATGGGTTGGAGGGGATGGGGAGGGTGGAAAAAAATAAAATGTGAATATTTCAGGTTTAAAATTTTGATTTTTTATAATAACTTTTTATATTTTTGAAAACTGAAATTATACATGAAAAAGTGAATTTTATAGCTAAACTTTCGTGAAAAATATTTTTGACTTTATATTCATTAAGGGGTATGATAAAACACTAATTTGAATTACCGAATACAAATTAATTAACTGATAACATTTTAATTGCTTGAAAAAAAATGAGAATAAATAAAATCAAACTTGATAAAAATCTAACCTCAACTGTTGGACTAAAAGAAATAAACATAGACCGTTT
>CAYSGX010000559.1:0-1991 GCA_964430605.1 uncultured Chitinophagaceae bacterium | reverse complement strand
AAATAAAACGCCTGCGGAAACATTATGAATACCATCATTACTGAAATTTTTACCGACCGTTTTTGTAGTATAAAAAGTGCCATCGCTAAACATCCAGAAGATTGTTTGTATTGCTGTATCAGTAGCAACTATTTCAAAATTGACACTTTCTCCCCGGCATATTTCATCTGCTGAAAGCAATATTGTGGCATCATATACATATTCGGCAATATTATAGCTTGCTGTTGTTGAGCAGTTATTGGCATCTGTTACTGTTACGATATAATTCCCGGAAGTTAATCCTTGTATGGTGTTCGATACTTCATTGTTGCTCCATAAATAACTGTAGCTTGGTGTGCCACCCGATACAGTTGTCTCAATAGTGCCACTTGCCGCATCAATACAAATTAAAGGTGTGCCCGATAAGCTCACTTGTAAAGCAGAAGGTTGCGCTATAAAAAACGAATCGGTTTTAATACAGTTATTGGCATCGGTAACTGTAATAAGATAATTACCATGTTCAAGATTTCTGTTTAATTCAAAAAACCAGTTATTAGACCAACTGAAAGTATAAGGCGCAGTGCCACCCGATGGAAACACATGAATATCGCCATCGCTTCCACCAAAACAAGATACATCTTCTATATCGGCCGCAATGCTGATTGAATCGGGTTGTGAAACGGCAGCGAAAGAATCTGCAACACATCCGTTATTATCTGTAACGGTCAGCGAATAGTTGTTTGCCGTTAACGAGAAAATGTTGTTACCTGTATCATTATTATTCCAATTCAGGTTATGAGGGCTTGTCCCTCCCGAAACGGTTGCAGCAATACTGCCATCGTTATAGCCATAGCAACTCACATTATTTATGCTGAATTGAATAGTAATATTATCAGGCTGGGTAACGGTGAATGATTGCTGAGCAACACATCCGTTGGCATCGGTAGCGGTAACAGCATAAGCCCCTGCATTGATGCCGCTTAAATCTTCAGTATAAATATTGCCCGACCAATGGTATTGATATGGCGCGTTGCCACCGCTAACGGTTATATCAATGCTGCCATCGATGCCATTAAAACAACTTACATTAGTTATTGTATGCTGAATTGAAAGCGCAACAGGTTGTGTAATTATTGCAGAAGTTTGAATACTGCACCCGTTAGCATCGGTAGCGGTAACATAATAAGCGCCTGTAAATAAATTAGCCTGGTCTTCCATAATATTACCATCGCCCCAATTAAAAGTATAAGGTTGTGTGCCACCCAAAACCGTAATATTTATTGCGCCATTGTTTCCTCCGAAACAGGTAACATCTGTTTTGCTGTTGCCGATAACTAATGCCGAAGGCTCTGTAATAGTGTAGTCGTTGTCTATTACACAGCCAATAGCATCGGTAACTTCGATTTGATAACTGCCGATTGTTAATGATGAAATATCTTCAGCGTTGCTTCCGTTAGACCAGTTATAACTGTATGGGCTTATGCCGCCATTCATAGTAATATCTATGGCTCCATCATTGTTTCCATAGCAGCTTATATGCTGAATATTCGCGTTTACTATCTGCGGATTTGACACGGTAATTAAAATGTCATCAGTAGCAGTGCACCCTGTAGCATCGGTAACAGTTAAAGTGTAATTGGTTGTGCTAACAGGTTTCGCAACCGGATTTTGAATAGCAGCGCTATCTAATGTTGCGGCATTATTCCACAAATATTGGTAAGGCGCTGTGCCGCCTGTTGCCGCTATAACGCCACCCAGAATAACACTGTCGTTAATGCAAATTACATTGTCGCTGCCTGAAAAAGCGGCAGGCGAGGGGCGCACACTTACAACAGATGGCGGCCCTACGGCATAACAAAAATCATTATTGTTTATCAGGCTCAACGAATCGTTTGAAACCATTAAACGATACAGGTTTCCGTTCATGTTTAATGTCGCGGTTACAGGGCCTAAAACCGCATTATATAAAGTAGGAGACTGATGCTCGCCAATTACACCTGAAGCATTGTTCC
>CAYSGX010000558.1:0-2002 GCA_964430605.1 uncultured Chitinophagaceae bacterium | reverse complement strand
TGGATTGGGCTCTCGGAATTTGCTGTGTCAATACAAATTCTCCGCCTGTAAAATCTTTGTCGGGTTCGTTCAAAAACAAAACGGTCTGAATGGGAAAATAAACATCTCCGTATAAATCCTGATGCAATGTATTGAAACCGCCTTTGCCGTATTTTAAAACCAGAACAGTTGCTTTTTGCTGATTGTTGGCGTGGCATTGTTGCAATAATTCTGCGTGTTTTAAAGGAAATTGCTTGTCAATATTCAACGCTTTAAACCACGCATTGGCAATGGGTGCAAGTTTCGGATAGATATTTGTTCTTATTCGTTGAATAATGTCGGGCAACGGATAATTGAAATATTTGTATTCGCCCAAGCCAAAACGGTAGCGTTCCATTACTACCGTTTTTCTGTAAGCATTTAGGTTATTGTATTCCGATTTCAATATTTCGCATTGTTCGTCTGATAACAGATTTGGGATAATGACATAACCGTTTTTGTGCATTTCATTTGCGACAATTTCCCAATCTGTTTCCTGTAATTTTTGTTTTATCATCTTATTACTGAAATTCCTGCGTCCACTGTTAATTCCGTTCCGTGTATGTATGAGGCTTCCTGCGAAGCAAGAAATAATACCGCATTGGCAATTTCTGTGGGTTCGCCAAACCTTTTGAATGGTATGGTTGGGATAATGCTTTGTACTGCTCCTTCAATTTGTTCGGGACTTAAACCTGTGTTATTAAATCCGTTTGTTTTGATATATCCGGGACTGATACCGTTTACACGAATACCTTTTTCGGTAAATTCTGCTGCGAATGTTTTTATGAATGATTGTACTGCTGATTTTGCGGCTGAATAGACCGAGAAATTTGCCATTCCGATTTCTGTAACAATGGAAGTGTTTAACACGATAGCACTTCCCGATTTCATCAATGGTGCTATTTGCTGAACGGTAAAAAATGTTCCCTTTACCAACATATTAAACAACTCGTCAAAATGGGTTTCATCTGCAAATTCAACAGGTGCAAACTTTCCGTAACCTGCATTGACAAAGAGTAAATCAATGTTTTCCGTATGCTGTTTTACTTGTTCTTGCAAACGAAATATGTCTTTCATATTTCCTGCATTGGACACAATGCCAAAGGCATTTGTTCCTAATTGTTCTACGGCTTTGTTTACGGTTTCGGCACTTCGCCCTGTGATGATTACTTTACCGCCTTCGTTGATGAATTGTTGAGCTGTGGCAAAGCCCATTCCGTTTGTTCCACCTGTGATAAGTGCGAATTTGTCTTTAAATCTTTGCATTATTTTTTGTTTTAAAATCTGATGCAAAGATTGCAATGTATGCTGTGGTAGAAAACCCGAAACTTGCTATGTTAGAATTTTTAAATTATTTCTGCCTAAGAATTTATTCTCCCCTTTCAAAAAGCCGATTGCTAATGCTACGTTTTTCTTTACACTTTCTTCTTTCTTTAAATAAGAAATGCTACGGATAATCTCTTTTTGTACTGAAGGTGTAAGATTGTAGAACATTGCTTTTGCATTCTTATTTTCATCAAGTGCCTGTGCCAAGATAGGGTGCATTGGGATAGTTCTATCTTTCGTGTCAAACTCAATGGTTACTGTAATTGTTTCTCCAATTCGTCTTGGCGAATTGAGTAACATCTCCAAGTTTATATACAAACGCCACGCTCCTTTATATTTCAAAAGGGTTTGTTGGTATTCTAAATCATTCACTTTGCCACAAACAGGAATATAGCCTTTATTTTTTCCTGCTTGAGTAAAAATATTATTCAGGATGGTTTCGGGCACAAAGACAAATGGATTTATGCCAATGATTTCCAAAGTTGCTCTAAATTTCATTCGTTATTTTTTTTGTTTATGAAGTCGTTTTATGGTTGCTTAGCGTTATCGCTATTATAGTGGAAAAAATCCGAAACTTGCTACATTTCCAAAATGTCGGTTTTTGCACTTTCCCAACCGATGATAGCGGTCTTTCTTGTATTGCCCCACATATAACCGC
>CAYSGX010000557.1:0-2015 GCA_964430605.1 uncultured Chitinophagaceae bacterium | reverse complement strand
AATTATGCCTTAAAATGCCTGTAGCGGGGTTGCCATCGGGGTCGCGTTGTGCCAGGCAAAATTCTATTTCAACATCGGCAGCCACTGCCTGAAATTCTGAAGGAGTATTATTAGCATCGGTATTTAATCTTCTGAAATCCTGATTTAAAACAGCTATTTGCGAAAGTATTTGCGCATCGGAAATATTTTCACTTACGCCCACCGCATCGCCATCGTGCAGCACATGCACCACCACAGGAATTGTAATTATATTTCTTGCGCCCGAAGCAGGTTGCCGCATTTCTTGCTGAATAATATTTTCTGTTTGCTGAAGCGCTAAGGGAGCAAGACTGTTTCCGGCTATATATTTTGCACTTATTTCATCGGTGAAGCATCTGATTAATTGTTGCGCATTTACATACGACATCATTAAAACTAAACAGCTTAGAATAAAACCTCTCATCATATTCATACAGTATATATGCCTCAAAGGTAAGCAATAAGGAAAACTGAATTCAGCCCGAATAAAAACTATAAGAGATACAGTGGATTATTCCGCTTTAGGGGCAGGCCCCATTGTTAAAATCAAATCGCTTTCTACTGTATTATTTTTCAGCCTGAAAGTATCGTTGCTTAATTTCAGAATAGCTAATTCCTGCGAGCTTTGCGAAATTTCTGAAATAGTATAAAAACCGGTATCGGCTCTTAGTTCCCACTTGCCACTATCTGACATAGGGCCGAAAGACAAAACATATTTGCCATCTTCTTTAAAATCGATAGTAGGGTTTCCAAGCTCTTGAGCGGTCATAACTTTACCGTTCATGCTTATTTCGTGATAAGTCCATTTTTTTACAATACTCTTTTTACTTGAGCTACTGTTGCAGGCAAGTAATAATGTGGCACATGCCACCAATAACAATACTATATTTTTCATGGCTCAATATTATTCATTTTAAAGGGCATTATCAACAAGGCAGTTCAGGGTTTTTAAACAGTATTAAAAGATATTTGTCTGAAAAATCAGAATCAATGAAAATCGAATTGTGGCAATTAGGGAAAAATCATGCGGAAATAGAGCCGCTGATAACACTTTATGAAAAGCGTTTGAGACAATACAACCCTTTCGGCATAGAAACTTTAGCCGAAGCAAAAAAAATACCCGATACTCAAAGAGAAAAAATAAAACAACAGGAGGCAACTACTGTGCTGAAAAAATTAGATGCTGCCGATATACTTATTCTGCTCGATGAAAAAGGCAAAAACTATACTTCTGTTCAATATGCCCGGCAGTTGCAGCAGTGGCTCAATACCGGAAAAAAACGCATGGTATTTTTAATAGGCGGGGCTTATGGCTTTCATGAAAGTATTTACCAGCGGCAGCAGGCACAAATTTCTTTTTCATCCATGACTTTTTCTCACCAGATAATAAGGGTAATGTTTATGGAGCAGCTCTATCGTGCCTTTACCATTCTCAATAACGAGCCTTATCATCATGAGTAGTACCGGGGGAAATATTTTTATAGATTGAAATCTTTCACGGGTAATTCCCGGGGGTGTCCGAAATGCGCTTATCTTTTGCCACCTATGGCATTTTTTTGATAAAAGGACTTTTTGCTTTAAAAAGCGGACTAAAGTCCGCCCCAAAAAATACCGTTTTTCAAGGTTTCGAACACTTGAGATTTACCATTAAAAAAGGGCAACCATAAATGATTGCCCTTCTTTATTCAGGAAAAATATTTTAACACCTTATGCTTTGGCTGTTACTTTAGGGCGAGCCGCTAAAATTTCTTCGCTGGCTTGTGCAGCAAACTTGTCGAAGTTTTTATTGAAGGCTTCGGCCAGTTCATTGGCTTTAGCATCGTAAGCGTTTTTGTCGCTCCATGTATTTCTCGGGTTCAATACTTCATCGGGCACATTAGGGCAGGTTGTGGGTATTAAAACTCCGAATACCGCGTGTGGTTCAAAGGTTACATCTTTCAGTTTACCTTCCAGCGCGGCAGTAATCATGGCACGGGTATAAGCCAGTTTCATTCTTG
>CAYSGX010000556.1:1557-2020 GCA_964430605.1 uncultured Chitinophagaceae bacterium | reverse complement strand
TGAGAAAAGTAGTTGCAGCAATCAATATGACACTTGACGGATTTTGCGACCATACAGCAGGAATTCCAGACGAAGAAATACATCATCATTATGCTAACCTGCTAAATAACGCAGGCGTGGTTCTATATGGAAGAATCACCTATCAACTCATGCAATTTTGGCAAACTCTGTTAAAAAATCCTTCAGGTGAAAAATCAATGGACGATTTTGCTATGGCAATAGACAAAATTCCAAAAATTGTCTTTTCAAATACCCTTGAAAGCACAGCATGGGATAGTGCTAGATTGTCAAATCAACCTATTGAAGAACAAGTTTTAGAACTCAAAAAACAATCGGGTAAAGACATCTTTGTTGGCAGTCGCAGTTTAATTATACAACTCATGAAACTTAATCTAATTGACGAATACCAACTCATGGTTCACCCTGTTGTAGCAGGAAGCGGTCTGCCACTCTTTGAAAATAT
>CAYSGX010000556.1:0-1547 GCA_964430605.1 uncultured Chitinophagaceae bacterium | reverse complement strand
ACTACGAACCGCTAACAGACAATTAATAGAAAATATTTCGACTTAAAAATATGACAACAGAAAGCACATTAACAATTATAAATTCATTTCATAGTGACCTAAAAGTTGTAAAAGAATTGGTTTATGACAAATGTGGTTTTGACTTGACAGACCCAAAATTGAATTCCGAAAGTGCAGAATACGGAGCTTGTTCATTTGGACTTAACGGAAAGACAATTCAACATCGTGTTTCCAAAATTACACCAACAAAAACAGGACAGTTTGTGACAATTTGGAAAAGGAACAAAGACGGAATAACGGAGCCGTTTGACATTTTGGACGACATAGATTTTATAATTATCACATCAAAAAGTGGTGACAACTTCGGGCAGTTTATTTTTCCGAAACCTGTTTTGGCGGACAAGGGAATAATTACGAGAAACGGTAAAGAAGGAAAACGTGGAATTAGAGTTTATCCACCTTGGGACATTGCGACAAATAAACAAGCGGAGAAAACTCAAAGTTGGCAGACAAAATATTTTTTGACAATCAAAAAAGACAACTCAACCAACCTTGATCTGACAAAGAAATTATTTACAAAAACAAACGAAATTGACTGACTAAGAAAAACAACGAACCGCTAATAGGGCATTTTAAAAGACGACCGTGAGACAAATAACGAACATAATAATTGGACTGACTTTATCCCTTTTCACAGCTTGTGGACAAGGACAAATAAAAACACCTGAAAACGCAATGACAAAATTTGAAGAGTTCAAAAACAAAGAAAAATTTCTACAAGACGATCAACTTTTTTACCCCGGTATTGGCGACCCGAAACTAAAACCTGTTTTGACAGAAAAAATTAATCTTATTGCAGACGACTTTAAAAAACTTGCGGATAAAGGAAACTCAACCGACAAAGATTATCAAAACGCAATCAAAAATGGTCTTGAACGATTTTCAGACCTTTACTTGGAACTTGACACGGAAGACCGTGAGAGAGTCTGTAATTACTTTGAAGAACTTATGGACATAGTAGGACTTGAAAGTTCAGGTGGACACTTGAACAACTTTATGTATGGATTTGACCCGACAAAAAAGTGATGCATGAATGGAGTACTATAAAATATTTTCCTAAAGATCAGTTTCTAAATCATGTATACAGCGCATTCGTTACTGCTGCTAAGCTTTAGATTTACAGCGCAGATCCGCTTTTACTCCGTAGAACATTAGACATAATATCCAAATTCCTTTTGTACCAACAATGCCAACTCATCTACAGGAATAGAAGGTGAAGGGCCGTCTGCCGTTTTCCATTCCCTTGTCTGCATATTAAAGATTAAATGGTATGGTGCTGACTGTCCCGATTCATAGACCTCAAAAAAATGGGTCTTTGGATTGTATGACACGTCGAAATCAATCACGCTGTCATCGACTTTATGTTGAAATGTTCTTCTGAAGTTCATAAATATCATGCTTAATCATCTAAATATAACAAACACATAGGAATTTCACAAATTTGGCACTATGCTTATCCTGACCAACCTGTCTCCTACTCGCATGAG
>CAYSGX010000555.1:0-2021 GCA_964430605.1 uncultured Chitinophagaceae bacterium | reverse complement strand
CGGGAAAACCGGGTGGCGCGGGAAAAGGTACCCCATATAAAGGTGGTGCAAAACGTTAATTAATTAAAATTTAAAAAAGGAAAATAACAATGAGTACTGTAACAATTACTGCTGCTGATGTAAACAAATTACGCCAACAAACCGGTGCCGGTATGATGGATTGTAAAAAAGCTTTGGAAGAAACACAAGGCGACTTTGATGCTGCGGTAGATTTATTGCGTAAAAAAGGACAAAAAGTTTCTGAATTAAGAGCAGGCCGTGCTGCAAAAGAAGGTAAAGTAGTGGCTAAAGTTGCTGCCGATGGTAAAACAGGTGTTGCTGTTTCTTTAAACAGCGAAACCGATTTCGTTGCTAAAAACGATGATTTTATTGCTTATGCTGATAAATTTGCAGAAACAGCATTATCAAGCGGTGTAAATACTTTAGAAGAATTATTGGCTGCTTCTTTAGAAGGTGTAACCGTAGCCGATAAAGTAAACGATTTAGTAGCTAAAATCAACGAGAAAATTGAAATTTCAACTTTCGCTAAAGTAGAAGCTGAAACGGTTGTGGTTTATAACCATTCAAACGGTAAAGTAAGTGTGGTTTTAGGCTTAAACAAACCTGCTTCTGACGCGGTAACGCAAGTGGGTAAGGATTTGGCGATGCAAGTAGCGGCTTTAGCACCTGTAGCGGTAGATAGTAGCGAAGTTGACCAGGAAGTAATTGACCGTGAATTAGCTATTGCTAAAGAACAAACTTTAGCTGAGGGAAAACCTGCCGATATAGTGGAGAAAATTGCTCAAGGCAGAGTACAAAAAGTATTAAAAGATATTACTTTATTAAATCAACCATTTGTAAAAGACAGCAGCAAAACAGTTGCTCAGGTATTACAATCGGTAGATAAAGATTTGAAAGTAGTTGCTTTCAAAAGAGTATCTGTAGCTTAATAATACTTAGTAGTTCAATATAAAAAAACCGCTTCAATTTCGAAGCGGTTTTTTTATGCTTGCAATAGTAGATGCGTGAGATGTGTGTAATTCAGCAAATTATATTTTATTTACATTAATATGTAATTCTTTTAATTGAATATCATCAATAACAGAAGGCGCATCAAGCATCACATCTCTGCCTGAATTGTTTTTAGGAAATGCAATGAAATCACGAATAGAATCAGCACCGCCTAAAATGGCACACAAGCGATCTAAGCCGAAATCGATACCGCCATGCGGTGGCGCGCCATATTCAAAGGCTTTCATTAAAAAACCGAATTTTGCTTCGGCTTCTTCTTTGTGAATACCCAACAAGCCAAACAGTTTTTCCTGCAAGCCTCTGTCGTGAATACGAATAGAGCCGCCTGCAATTTCATTGCCGTTCAGCACCAAATCATAAGCGTTGGCTTTCACCTGCGCAGGGTTGGTATCCATCAAAGCAATATCTTCTTTTTTAGGCGAAGTAAATGGATGGTGCATCGCATTCCAGCGATTGGCTTCTTCATCCCATTCTACTAATGGGAAATCTAATACCCACAAAGGTTGAAATTCATCTTTTTTTCTCAAGCCTAAACGGTTGCCCATTTCAAGGCGCAATTCACTCAACGCTTTTTGTGTTCTGGCTTTGTTGCCTGCCAAAATTAAAATCAAATCGCCCGGCTTGGTGTTAAATGCTGTTGCCCATTTTTTCAATGCAGCTTCGTCATAAAATTTATCTACCGATGATTTCAAAGTGCCATCTGTATTGTATCGCAAATACACCAAACCTGTTGCGCCAATCTGTGGTCGTTTCACCCATTCCGTTAATTCGTCTAACTGCTTTCTTGTGTATTCGCTGCAACCTTCGGCACATATACCAGCAACATATTCGGCATCATCAAATACTTTGAAGTTTTTGCCAATAACAAGGTCATTGCCCTCCTCAAGGGGGGACTTGAGTTCAGCGATTTTCATTCCGAAACGAATGTCGGGCTTGTCGTTGCCGTAATATTTCATGCAGTCGTCAAACTTCATGCGGGGTACTTCGGCAATATCAATGCCTTTTATTTC
>CAYSGX010000554.1:0-2023 GCA_964430605.1 uncultured Chitinophagaceae bacterium | reverse complement strand
CAAAAAAAATGCCATAGGTTTTAACCTGTGGCAAAAGATAAGCGCATTTCCGACACCCTTGTTTTGAAACCCTTGCGGGTTTAGCAAATAGAAGCCTGTTCTTTCAGCCTATAAAACATAACACATATAGACCGGCAGTAATGACATTGCGCTGAACAGAAATTCTGTAGATAAGCAAGGCAAATTTTATACACAGTCGCGAAAACTAAAAATATCGAACCATTTACCGAAATTTGCCCGAATTGAAATTTCAACCAAACGAAAAAAGCGTAATGGATTTTCAGCATACGATTCAAAAAGAAGCAACCATTTCAGGCGTGGGCTTGCATACAGGCAATAATGTTACGCTCACTTTTAAGCCTGCTCCCGCTAATCATGGCTACAAGTTTAAGCGCGTTGACCTGCCCGGCAGCCCCATAATTAATGCCGATGTAGATAATGTTACAGATGTTTCGCGCGGCACTACCATTACCCAAGGCAACGCTTCGGTAAATACGGTTGAACATGTGTTGGCGGCATTGGTGGGCTTAGAAATAGATAATTGCCTTATTGAATTAGATAATCTGGAAACACCCATTTTAGACGGCAGCTCTGTTGGTTTTATCAATATTCTGAAACAAGCCGGACGAGAGAAACAAGATGTCGCCCGGCAATACATAGAGATTGATGACTTAATAGAATTTACCGATGCTGAAAACAGGGTAGAAATGATTGCCCTGCCTGCGAAGCGATATAATTTAAGGGTGATGATAGATTATAACTCGCCTGTATTGGGTTTACAACATGCCGATTTAGATGCCATTTCAGATTTTGCCAAAAACATTTCGCCCAGCAGAACATTTTGTTTTTTACACGAGCTGGAAACACTGCTCGAACATAACCTGATAAAAGGTGGCGACTTAAACAACGCCATTGTAGTGGTTGATAAAGCTATTGATGAGGCAGAAAACAAGCGTCTGGCTAAAATATTTAATAAGCCCGATGTTAAAGTGAAAGAAGAAGGTATTCTGAATAATTTAGAATTGCATTTTCCTAATGAGCCCGCGCGCCATAAACTGCTCGATGTTATTGGCGATTTGGCTTTGGTGGGCAAGCCGTTGAAAGCGAAAATTATCGCTTCGCGCCCCGGGCATAAATCAAATGTAGCGTTTGCCAAAAGAATTAAGCAATACTATAAAGATGCCAAAGGCAAAGAAATTGTACCTAAGTACAACCCTGCTGCCAAGCCGCTTTATGACATCAACAAAATAAGCAAAACACTGCCACATAAATATCCGTTTCTGCTGGTAGATAAGATTATTGAGCTGACACAGGAATATGTGGTGGGGGTAAAAAATGTAACCTTCAACGAGCATTTTTTTCAAGGGCATTTTCCCGGAAACCCTGTGATGCCCGGTGTTTTAATATTAGAAGCATTGGCGCAAACCGGTGGCATATTAGCCATGCAGCAATTTCCCGACCCCGAAAATTACGATACCTATTTTCTGAAAATAGACCAGGCGAAATTTAAAAATATGGTAGTGCCGGGCGATACGCTGGTAATGAAACTGGAATTGCTAAACCCTATAAGAAGAGGTTTGGTAGAAATGAAAGCCACCGCGTTTGTAGGTAACAGTATTGCCACCGAAGCAGTGATGCTGGCAAAAATTCAACGAAAAGAAAACAGGTAATGAATCAACCGCTATCTTATGTTCACCCGCAGGCAAAAATTGCCGACAATGTTGTGATAGAACCATTCGTTACCATCAATAAAGATGTAGAAATTGGCGAAGGCACCTGGATTGGCCCCAACGTGGTGATAATGCCCGGAGCACGAATTGGCAAAAACTGTAAAATATTTCCCGGGGCGGTAATTTCGGCTGTGCCGCAAGACCTTAAATACAAAGGCGAAAATACCATTGTGCGCATTGGCGACAATGTTGTTATACGCGAATTTGTAACCATAAACAAAGGCACCGCTGCCAGCGAAGAAACCGTGATTGGCAACAACACCCTGCTAATGGCAAGCGTGCATATTGCACAC